>NZ_JACJEW010000014.1:0-109350 GCF_014164315.1 Pseudoalteromonas sp. SG44-1 | reverse complement strand
TTAGCTGATTTTCTAAGGGATACGCCTTCCCACATTAATTTGGTATATTCGATCCACTTCTCAGCCTTTTTCATTCGGTAAAGTGGTGAGTCTGCAAGTGCATTAAATGTTTTGTTGCATGATTTACACTTAAAGCGCTGAATTCCTTGCTTTGTCATTCCCCAACGATTTAGATTATGTGAATCACAATGGGGGCAATGAGATATTGATTCCTCATGGTCGGAAATAGCTTGACCTACTTGGTTAGTGGCAATATTTGATTCAACTTCGTGGCGAAGCTTTTTAAGTTGAGCGTAATTTAAGTTGGTAATGTGATGTAGTATATTTTGAAACTGCTTGGAAGCCATGTTGCACCTACCGTTTTTAGGTTTCAGTATATTGAATATAGTTCACCAACACTGAAATACAACATAGCCATATATATACAGCTATTTTAGGTCTAATTATAAGTACAAGCAACATTATTAGGTGGGTGTATAGTAATGCGATAGCGTATAGGCTAAATTATACAAATGATTATTGTACGCTTAAAAATTAACTAATTGAGCCTGCTCTTGGGTTTACTTTAGGTCTTAATGAAGAGAAATTGGGTTATTTATGAACAAAGATAATTTTTGGGATAGTGTAAATAACGCTATAAAATCAGAAAAGGTCGTAGGGTTATGCTCCTTCTGTAAAACTGAAATCAAACCAGTTATTGTTGCGGGTAGCTTAACTAATAGAGATTACTGTATTTGCCCCAATAAAAAATGCAATCAACCAATAGTGGTTTGCTTAACACCTGGTTGCGACAATTATGCAAATGGTTCCCTAATACGCAGGCCGCTGTGTCATTGGTGTTTTCAAAAAGCTACGCCAAATGTTGGTAATACCATCCTAAAAGCTGCGTCAGCTATCACCACTACCGCAGCGGGATTTTATATAAAAAAAAGGTTTAATAATGATTGATTTATCTTAAATTAATACAAATTATTTAAATCAAAAAGCTTAACCCGCTTTTCACACATCTTCCCAACTTGCCTTGTTATAGCTCTCTTTTTGAGTTTTAGCATCCAAAGGCCTCATTTCAGTAGGGGCATATAAAATAGCATTAATGGCACAATTCTTAACTGTATGTGTCGAATATTGCTCTCTATACCCATTAATTACATCAACATGAGCCAAATTTTCTTTGTAGGAAACTGTAAAATCCGGGCAGTCCAAGTAGTTCATTTCTCTCGGGCAATTAAGCATAGCCACTTCATCATGCCTTGATGAGCCTTTGGATGTTACAAAATAGCTATGTGCACCTATGTCAAAACTTCTGCAGTTAATCGTAAAGTATGCAGTGTTCTTTTCAACTTTAATTGGGCTTAACTCTATTAATTTATGTTTAATTACATCATTCACACCAAATTTCAAAGTTGGTATGTCAGTAGTAGTGTTTAAAGGGGATGCCATATAAGCGCCCAAAGCAATAGCGGCAAATATAGCCAGCGCAGCAGCTCGCTTAAGCATATTCTCTTGACGCTCTAATTTATGATTATCCATCTAATGCGCTCTCACAAAATATAAAAGGCTATTATCACAAGTTATATAAAAAAAATTAAAATTTAGAGCGCATGAATAGTGCCCTTGTAAATAAGGGCTATAACACCAACGATCATTCAAAAATCATTAGTTTTCTTTATACTATTGAAGTTGCAACTTTGTTGATTGAACTCTTTAAGGTAAGCTCTTGATTTGGCGTAGTTTTGATATCTTATTAAAATAGGCTTGGCATTAGCAAATGTGGATAAAAAAACAGTTGAAACTAAAGTAAAAACAAGTCTCCCCCCCCACCTCTAAAGTCATAAAAATAGTAAAAAACACATGATATCATTAGATAAAATATATATTCACAATAAATTATCTATAACTTCTTGATATAGATCTTCATCATTCACTCGAACGTATAACTCGGTCGTAGAGACCTGGTTGTGGCCAAGCAAGAGAGAAATTTTCTTGATAGGCACACCTCTGTTGTACAGGTTGGTGGCGTAACTACGACGTAAAGAGTGCGGAGGTGGAGCTTCATATTTACAGCATAATTTAAAAATCGCATCGGCACTCATGGTTTTTTTTTGCAAATGACCACCCTTTAGAATCCGTACAAAAAGCGGCTCATCTTTATTAGAATACAAATGAATATCAAGCCATGTATTTATCGCCTCTAACACAACAGGATGCAGTGCAACTTTTCGTTCTTTATTACCTTTACCTATCACCCGTAATGCCTTGTCTCCAACATCACCTATTTTCAAATTAACAATTTCTTGCCGACGTAAGCCACAACGCAGTAACACTGAAAATATTGCATAATCGCGAATCTTTGAAGCATTTTCACAAGTTTTTTTAGAAATCATTCCTAATAACGACTCTACTCCATGATGATCCAGCAGGTTATATTCTTTATTCCTTGAGCCCGTTTTAGGCTTCACCATTTTAATAGCGTCACGCTGTAGAGCACTCATTTTTCCAAGTAAGTAAGCGTGCTCAACAACTTGTTTAACAATTGCAATGTAGAGTGTAATTGTTTTTGGCGAATAATTTTCATTAGACTTGAAGCTATTAATCAGAGTATTTAATGCAGTAGCATTGAAGTTTTGCCAATTAATATCATAGATTGAATCTCTGCCAATATGCTTCGCCACAGCTTTCAGCACACGTGCAGCAGTTTCTTTTGAGGCTTCAGAGTTAAGAGATAAAATATAATTATATATCGGACATTTCACATCTTTGTATATAACTGTCTTTTTATACATGCTATTGGCAGCAACCAAATCATGACGAATTTCAAATAATTCTTTTGCAAATCGTGTCAAAGCTTAACCCTTCTATGTGTTTTGTTTTAGTGCAATTAAAATAAAATGCTTCATTGTTAATCTTTAAATTAAACCCGTACATCATAATTAAACACTTTACCGCCACCGATATAACCCTAGATATTAGCGGGCAAACTTTAATGTCAATCCCCCCCCTGTGCAGGAACATTAAACTCCGTAACCTTGGGGTGATCGCTTCACCCCAAGGTTACAAACTTTATTGTCTCTACCCCCCCCCACTATAACAGGTAACTTCTTCATGTTAAAAATAACTCTTGTAAATTGCTATTTACGATACCTATTTTTATGTTAAATTGGACTTTTAATAAAAAACTCAGGTCAACTCACCTAAGTTTTTAAAATATTAATTTAACTATTTTTTTTACTTTTAACACTAAAAATCATTACATTAATGGTGGTGAACAAAATCAAACCTAAGCACGCAGTCAAATACTCTGCAAAACGAGCAACGAGTAAATTTTGTGCCACACCCGACAATATTAAGGATAGTAGCAATATAAACAAAGGTATGATCAATTGACTTACATAACACGATAGTAAATAAATTGCAGCGTTCGGGCCCCCCATAAAATTACACTTTTTATAAATATAAAAAGTACATAAATGACTAATCAAATAAATTATAACAAATAAAAAAACTACCATGAACCAACCCTTCTGGACAGTTTGTTTCTAAATTATGTCACAGTTTTTTATCTAGGCTACTAAGCTAGAAAGGGCGAATATAGTGGTTCTAATTCATTTTTCAGAAAATTAGAATTCTATTAATGCTAACTATAAAGCACAAGGGTTTAGATAGCTTGATGTGAATGGCTTCGTGAGGATTATTAGATTTATCCTGGCATCATGATTTATTTCTGCGATAGATGAAAATGTATGACGCCAAGGTGATTAGTGTTTAATTTTATTCTTTAACGCATACAAACCACCAGCAAGTGTAAATATTGTAATAGTTATAACAATAGCTGTCGCAATTTGAATTGTACTCATAAATATCTCCTGTCAGGTCTATTAATAATTATACACAACTCTATAAATATAAAAAGCGCGCTGAGATTAGCAATCTTTTCTGCCTTCAAATTATTATCTTGTGGCCTTAACTGCAAATAAATATAACCCCGAAAAAATAGATACAACAAACGTAAGAATAGCTACTGGCAAGTTAAACTCGCTTAATGAATTTGAAGTTGTTTCAAAAATATTGGGGGCATTGGTGTAAACATCAGTAGTGAAATATCTCCAACTAAAGAACGCGCAAGCTGTGACAGAAAAGACAAACATACCCAGCGCTCCACTGATCAGCTTTGATAATGTGTAAGAGCCGGTTGCTAAAACCGATAGAAAAACCAACATTAATAACATTTAAATAAACACCTAAATTTGTTACAACCAACTGTTTATATTGATAATACCTCCAATATAAACCATGAAATTATTGACCTACTTATGTGTCTTGCCGACTGCACTAACCTTTCCATTTGACCATCTTATGAAGAGGGTGTTCCCTACTCGCCATTCAGTAATCTTTTTAATCATTATTCCAATTTTCCTTTATTAACATTCCCAAACCACAGAATAAGCATGCCAAGCGCGGCACAAGCGACGATACCAAAAACAACCCAGAGAGGGTCATCATTTGCCGATATTGAACTAATCATATTTACTAATTTCTACTTTCTTTTGCGTAGTAAATCTATAGCTGTCTTCTGTTTTTTTACTTCAACTAACAAGTTCATCTTATGCGTGTAAGCATCCTGTAACTTAGCATCAGTCTCTTTGAGTGCAGCTTTTACAGATTCGAGTTCTTTACTTAATGCTAAATTAGCATCATTTAACGCAGTTAAATCTTTTTCTTCTGATTCCGCTATCTCATTTAAATTAATGTGATTAGGGCTTATATCATTATTATAAATTTCAAAATTGTCAGTTTCTTCCTGTAAAGCTAAATTAGAAGCTTTCAGCGTTTTTAGTTCGTTTTGTAATGCAGTTTTTACTTCGGTGAGTTCATTAACTTTATTTTTATTGTCTTCTAGCGCCTGGGTAGCATCTTCAAGCTCTGCATTAACTTTTTCATTCTGCTTTATAAGGGCTTCATTACTTAAGAGTAATTTAGCGTTTCTTTCATCTAGTGTTTGTGCGAGAGCCTTGCTTTCACTAGCTAATGCTTTCTGTGAAGTTAGCTCTTCTACTAGTTCTTGGTTCAACCTACTACTAGACAGATTTTTTGTTCTCAACTGTTCAATTTGTGTATCTAGCTCCTTTACGGCCAGAGAATGCGTGCGAGTCAGTTCCTCCAGAGCTTTTTGATATTGTGCATCATTTTCTTGATTTTCATTAGCAAGCTCTCGACTCTGCATTAACTGCCTCTCAAGTAGCTCTATCCTTGTTTCGCTTGCCACTTGCTTAAGACTCAGTGCCTCATATTCAGCTTTGAATTGTGATAGTTCATGCTCGGCTATTAAACGCTGACTATTAGCTTCATTAAATTGGTTTTTATAGCGTAGTTCTGCCTCTTTTTCCTTTAGCGCCAATTCATCCATAAACGTTTGTGCAAAGTTAGATGACAATGCAAATTTGTTATCAAACCATTCCTTTTGCTCTTGGGCCCTAATAGTCTTCCAAGATAGTAAGTGTTTATGAGCTGTGCTCGTGCTTTTAATTTCAGGGATCAACGACAAAAGCATAGGAATGTTAGGCTCAATACCTTTTTTTACTAAGTTATTACACAACTCATGAATCATTTTTTTGTGATTTAATGAAGTGTTTTTTGCAGACATTGGTATTACCTACTTTTAAACATGATTGAATTATACACACGCTTGTTCATATAGGCAATTACGGCAAATAATATCGCTCTTATCGCGAAAAAATTTCGCCATTAGCGAGGGAATAGTTTCGCAATTAATTACAATATGAACGAGCTTAAAACCAGACGCTAAAAGCAAAGAAAGCCATATAAATCATTGTTTATATGGAACTTTATACTTAGCCACTAACTAAGTTAGTTGTTTTAATTTAAATTTACAGAAATAAAAATATCAATAACTGTAAAATATCCATGTTAAATACAGAAAAAAACGCGAAAGCTTTCGCACTAACTTTCGCAGTTTTTACGAAATTTTGTTAATAAATTCCATGATAATTTATATCTGTAATAAGAGCTTTTATATACAAATACATACTAATTATGTTGATTAAAATGCATACAACTCTAGCTATATCTTCACTATTTCCAAACTTTATAATTGCAGCGTAAAAAAATAATTGGCAAAAAATTGATACAAAAGCATAAGCATAACGCTTTGTTGTAATAGACATACATTTTCTCCAGATTTTGTTTGTCACATACTCAATTTCTGCAATAAGCCAGCCACATTTTTTCAAACTATCAAACAAGCATTTAATGTGTTTTAAATCAGGTTGTTACAACATTAAATTTATGAGTGTTTCAGAAGTATACATATTTAATGTGTAAAAAGTTTAAGAAAGAAATGATAGTTTAATAAAAGTGTAAAAAAATGAAGACACTATTCTACTTTTCTGCAAAAAACTGTAATCAATACAGAACACATGCTCTGCATTTAAACGACTTTTGATAAGACACGATGACAAATGCAATAACCAATCGGCTCTATTTTTTATGGCCACTGAGTTGCCTGACGTCATTACGCACGGATAAAGCCACTTTACAGAATTGACTAAGTACTTTATTTCATTAGTCATAATCATTTTATTGCGTTTTCAGCATTTTGGAATCGCGATATATATGGGAATAATTGCCCACACACCAATGCACGATTCATGTATCAAAAAATGACTCGCATTACAAAAATCGGTATACACGGTTATACATATTATGTACTATCACTTTACTAGAATAATTGTTAAGTATGAGGTTTTTCATGAGTTCAGAAAAAGTAGCTAAAACTGATAGAGATTTTTATAATTTAAGTGTAGGCGCAACCAATCATAAAGAAGCACGTAATAGAAGATTGTTGAGTAATAACCAAAAACAACTTCGCAACTTCACTCGTAATGAAAGCAAAGACTATTTAGGTGTACATGCGGCTACTATAGATAAATACACAAAATTAGCTAACATCGACCCTCGCAGACATGATGATTCTCAGTGGTCACTGGACTTAGAAGAAATATACAAGGTACGTGATCTAATGCCTCAAGATTTGAGAAAAGCGGAAAAATTCCACCGTGGCTTAAATCAAAAACTCCAAGTAATCGCGATACAAAATCAAAAAGGTGGCGTAGCTAAAACAGCTACTGCAGCTACACTAGCTTCTTGCCTAGCAACAGAGTTCCATCAAGAATTTCGCATTGGCCTAATTGATATGGATGCACAAGCAACATTAACCACCTTTTACGCTACGAAGTCAGAGGCGTTGGGTGAGCTATCATCTGGTGATTTGATTACTGGGAACTATGAGCTAGACGAAGGTGAAACAAAGCAGCAAGTGATCTCAAATGCATTCTTACCAACAACAATACCAAATTTACGTATCCTACCGGCTGCACAATCAGATAGAGCTTTAGACAACTGGTTTCACGAACAAGTTATAAATAATAAAATTGAAAACCCGTATTCAATTTTGAAAAACATTATCAATGAAGTTGAAAGTGAATTTGATATAATTATCATAGATACCCCGCCGAGCCTAGGCTTCCCAACGTACAATGCTTACTACGCGGCTACGGGTATTATCTACCCATTAGGTGTAACTGAAAGCGATATTGATGCCACAAGTTCTTACTTTGAATTTATTCAGCAAGTGTGGGCTATTTTAAAAAAAGCAGGTCATCCCGGCTTCGATTTTATGAAAATGCTACTTACAAATTTTAAAGAAGGCTCAACAACAACGACAGGATTGATGACTGGTTTATGTGATGATTTCTCGGACTATTTATACTCAAAAGAGTTTAAAGCATCTGAGGCGGTTTCTAATTGTCAAGCATCAATGGCTACTGTCTTCGATATGTCCAAAAGTGAATACGACAAAAGTAAATCTTCATTCCTAAAAGCTCAAGTAAATGGGTATGAAGTAACGAGTCAGGTATATAGAGATATTGCAAAAGTATGGCGTGAAAGCAGTAAGGAGGAAAAATAATGGCTAAGAAACGTGGCTTTAACAATCCTACAGGTGGTGTACCGGGTGGAGAAGATGCGATAGTAGACGCAGCAATAAGTAAAATACAGCATTTATCAAAGGATCTAAAATCTGCAATTGAAAACTCAAATCAAAATACAAATGCAGTGCTTAAAGAGTTCTTTGGTTTAAGTTCAGTTGGGGAAAGTAAAATATGGACTTTGAGGTCAGGTAAAAAAGTAGAATTTACACCTGTTACATTGTCTTATGAAGAAGTACGCGATAATACAACCGTCACGTTTGAGGTGAACGGGCGATTCCAAGACGATTTAACCCTTGAGTCATTGCAAGATCTAAACTCAATTCTTACGCAACAATATACACCGGCCATTGCAAGGTTACTTGATGGAAAGATGGATATATTAGACGGCTCACGTAGGCGTGCCCGTTTTTTATATGAAGAAGGAGCGATTAAAGAGTTTCACCTTCTCGTTTCTAGCGAAGATATAAGCGTCAGTGATGCTAAAGCGTTAGCTAAAGAGCTTCAATCGGCAAAGGAGCATAGCTTAAGGGATGTTGGTTTGCGTTGTCAGTTGATTAAAGATAATCACTTTAATGAGACTGGCGAAACCTTAAATCAAACTGCATTAGCAGAACAGCTCGGTGTTAGCCAAAGCTTAATAAGTAAAGCACTCACTGCTGCTTCAGTAAAAAAGGAAATGCTAACGCTTTTCCCTGATCTGAACACGCTCGCTATTGCTGACTATAAACTTCTAAAGCAAGTGCAAGACGAACTTGAAAGTAACAATTTTCTTGATGGATTTATAGATGAAATCGAAACTGAAATTATTAGCATAGATGACAACCTTGCGGCCGATGAATATAAAAGTGCTGTTTTAACTCTTATTAAAAATACAAACAAAAAACTTACTGCCAAACCGAAGGATAAAGCTGTTACAACTAAACTGTTTGACTGTAAGGGTAATCAAAGAACAGCTAAAAAAACAGAAAAGGGTAGAAAGGTAAGTTATACATTTGACAAAATTACTGAAGAAGCCAAACGAGAAATCGAAGAAGCTATAGTAGCGCTCTTGGAAAAACATAACCAATAACCTTGATAAAAAACCTGCTGATTAGCAGGTTTTTTAGTGGGTTTTATACAAAGGTTATTTATGCTTTATTCACATTCAAAACAGTCACTTACGAATAAAAAACTGCAATTATTCCAGCGATATAATACACGTTATTCCTTTACTTACTCTGTTAACCCTGCTCTCTTAACAACCACGTAATAGCCTCAAGCTTGCAGTGTTTGGCTTTTGATAACCTTTCAACTACTATAAATCGGCTCATAAACAACTAAAAAAGAAAGTATGAATAACTTTAAAATAACTCCTGCTCACTCTATTGAAGCGAAGGCATGGGCTACTGTTCTTTTTAACGAGTGGGATGAGCTTATAGAGCATGTATCTAGCCCACACGAACCAATTTACATAACAGCAGAAAACAACGCCCATGAAGTCATAGGCGAAATATTGTCGCGCTACATTAAGTATAATTACTCTCATGGCATGGTGTTAAACATGCTGGAAAATGCAGGGGTTGGATATTCACCGTAAGACCGGAGAGCGATACTTGAACTCACATCGCCGTAGGGGCTTATAGTAGAGCAAAGAAAACTTGTAGAGGGAATAATGGATGTTGAGACTGCCGGGCAGGGTGGTTTAAAACTGACGAAAAAGCTTGCTGATGCAATTCCTTCACACCTAACCCTTAATAGTGAATATTATGAAGAAGATGAGGCGTTTGCACTTGTCTATCTTGCATACCCGCAAATATTTCCGTCTGTTCAAGGCAAAGCCCATGCATTAGGTAGACTCAATATATTTACATCGCATTCAGTGCCACGAAAGAAAAACCAAGCCGAGATCGATTTTCTTGCCGAGTTCACAACAACCATAGACACCGAATTAAACTTAGATTTTAAGCCGCACGTTGAGGATGAAACCTAAATAGAGAACTCAATGAAATCGAGCAATGTGTTTTTGCTATTTAAGTAAATGCGTTATTAACAACAAGTACCCTATCGCTGCCCCTGACGTTGAGTACGCGCCTTCATTAACGGATTGGGTGCTATGTTTAAAGAGAGCCCCAAATATTGATGGTACTTGGAAACAAACAGCTAAGAAGTGGAAGGAACGTTTCTACATTGATCCTGGTTTATATTAGTGCTTATTAGATTTCTTCTCCGGCAGCAAAATTTAAGCAAAAAAAAAGCGCCCAAAAGGACGCTTTAATTAAACAGATTTATTTCAAAATCAACTAGAGGACCTATTGGCTACCAAGTAAAGACCTCCAGCAAGAGTGCTGAATGTCAACAAAACCACTATTACCGTAGCTATTTGATAAATACTTGTGTCCATATTATTTGTCCTCTTTGTTATATTGCTTTGAAATAGTAAATGAAACGACAACCGCAGCTACTGAACAAATTAATGCTCCTATAGCCTTAACTAAACCTTGAATTTGTAACTGGTGGCACACTTCTGTAACTTGGCTTATGCAAACTCCAAAGGAATCTTCAAAACCCCCTACAATTAAGCTGGGTATGAAACCAACTAATATAGCCATCAGAACAAGTTCAACAAGTATTAGGTTGAAGTTTTTCTTATTATTACTCATTGCTTATCCTCATATTTGAGGGGGAGCAATCCCAAAAGGGAGAGCGACCCCCTTCTGGGTTAATGTTTCAGGCAATTATTTAATTGCCGGTGTTAATTCTCAAATTCAGATAGAGAATATATTTCGTATTGTTCTGCTAAATAATCTGGGTCACTCACTAGTTCAGTAAGATCATAGATTGGTTCTAAGAAATCATTAGCCTCATTGTAAACATTAAAAATCAATCCCGATAATGCTGGGTTGTTTTCTATCAACAATGCATCTAAATACTTCAACTTAGTACGCGTTATTATTTCCCCACATGAAGCAGCGCAGTATAAGTCACCTGCACCACTATCTAATGACTTTAAATCACTTGGTTTAATAATTTCACCACATACGTTAGCTGCAATAACATGAACAAACGTTGTTGCATAACCCGAAACAGGCTTTGTTTCGCACATAACACGCTCCTATATACGATATTTTGACAGAGTTAAAATATGTTTGATTTTACAATTTTAGATAACGCAGTTTTAAGGTTTGAAACGCACTCTACATTCGTAAAGTATTTATCGTCTAAACCTTCTATGTTATCTCTAGTCATCCCTACACCTAATACAGCAATACTTATACCCAATATCTTTGCCAGCTCTAATGCTTCAATGAATGACCCCTTACAACTAGGCTTACCATCAGTTACGAGGAATAAGCACTTCTTATCTTCAGATTGGCGATTCAGTCTCATTAATGCAGACTTCATAGCCTCACCGCTTGGAGTGTATAAATCAGAACAAACTTGAAAGCGTTTTTCATCGATATATTGTTGGTTAAAAGGTTTTGCTATATATAGGCACATCTCAGACGAGTAAAAACCAATTTCATTTTTAACTTGTAAGCTTTGCAAACCCTTAGACATTGCTAATGCTACCGCGTTAGCAATCTCTTGATAGCCACGAGCCATAGAACTTGAAGCATCTATTAAAATACTAATAGCGGCGCTCAATTCGTTTTCTATTACCGGTGTTTTGAAAATGCGATCATCACCTAAAACCGATCCAACTAGTTTTTTGCTAGATAATTTTCGGCCACGATTTCTAAAACCATTCAACTCCTCTGTGTCATCAATTAGCGCTCTGTGTAGGGTACGGTAAACCGCCTTGCCTGCACTGGGTATTAATTCAGGATTATTAAAAGGTAATCCCATCAGTTTCCATTTAGTCGTTACAGGTAACGTATTACTAAATATATCTCGGAGTTCGGAATCATCTTCAGAAGGGCTAAAGTTTTCTGCTTCTTGTCTCAATTCTTCGGCTATCATTTCATGAAAGTCAGGTACTTCAATATTATCGTCTTCGATAGCATCTATAACTGACTTAATGATTCGTGAAGTTTGATCACCGTTTTCTTGGTCCTCAGCAGAGGCTTCATTTCCATTAGTATCCGTACTTGAATCATCTGATTGCTCACCATCTGATTGTTCACCATCTGATTGCTCATCGTCTGATTGTTCATCACTTTCTGAATCATCGCTATCATCACCATTTTTAGGTTCTTCTTGCTCCTTTTCATCTGTACTTTTCATAAGCTCAATAACTTTCCAAGCCATATCTGCACAATCACGCGTACTACGAGTGTTTGTAATTCCATGTACTATTTCAGTTAAATTATCTATAAAGTTATTGTCATAGGTTGCTTTTAAATACGCTAAAGCTTGTTCAGCATATTGATCTAGACAAAGGTTGCCTGCACCAAGTACACGGCCTTTATATAAGCAGTATGTTAATACTAGTGATAACGGATTATCAGAACTCACAGGTTCACTAAATAAGCCTTTCTTAATTGCGATTAAAACAAGTTTTTCAAGGTTTAGCTTAGCGCCTGGATACTCTGAACCAACTAACTTCTCCATTCGTGCATCTTCAAAGATATTGCATAAATTTAAATGTAACTTACTCTTAAAGTTGATTGAAAAACTGGTGTGTTTTTCATGGCCAATTTCATGATCAATATAACCATGCGTCATAGACACATAATCAGGATCAGTAAAATCGCCAAATGGAATATTAATTTTTCCACCACAACTATAAGCCGTACTACCACTAACAGTAACCTTAATACCTTCTCTGTCACTCATTAACTTTGATAATACTCTAGCTACTTTTATAACTCTGTTTTTTGATTTCATGGGTGGTTACTCTCCATAGGGGGGGTTAACGGCTAAGCCGTATAGGGTTTTATTTAAGGGTTTATAGCCGGAGCTATTAAGTTCTATATCACCTGCTTTTCGTTTTACTGCTTAGAAAAACAATAAAATGAAAAATAGAGGACCAAAAAGGACTTCCCTTTTCAGTTCTCTATTTCTATATTTCCATTAGCAATTGATATACATGGCAAGATTTCATCGTTTGACATAAAGCCTAAAGGCTCAGTGACGTAAGTCACTGAACCCGACTTTAATTTGCACTTACAATAGCCACAAATTCCAGTTCTACACTGTGACTTGTGTACAACGGAGCCTTGTTCAAGACTCTGAAGTATTGTGCCTTTGCTTTCTACGCTGTGATGTTGACGCGACGAAGTGATGATTTTAATCATGAATAACAACTCCAGTATCAAGTTGAAATTCAGGCCTAAGAGCTGGTGGAAAACCATCAAAGCCCTTTGACTGATAAACATCATTCCAATCAATTTTATCAACACCTTCAGGACAATTTGGTACAAAGATTTCTGCATTTCTGCCCTCTTTTTCCAAACGTTCCTTCAAGCGCTTCGCTGCAGCAAGACCGGCCCCACTAGGTTCAATATCAGCCCAAATTAGGACAAACGTAACGTCATCTGGAAACTTTACAGCTTCCATTAAACGATCCGAAATACCGACCCACATAGGAGTTCCTGTAGCTTCACGAACACTAAGTGCATTTTCAATGCCTTCAGCTATACCTATAACTTTTTCTCCAAAACCTACGTCTCTTGGTTGGTCTAATTGAATAGAACAGCCTCGAACATCAGATATAGGCGCAAAAATCATTTTGCTGCGAATAATATCTGCCTTAACCGGTAGTTTTGTGTCGAGAAAAGTACGGTGCATAGTGACAGGTTTACCGTTCACATCACGTACCATGGCAAGCATTCCGGGGAAGTGCTGCCAATTGGTTTCATCGCTTTCCTTATATGCAAGTTTTGGATGAAAACCCAAATCAGACATATTAGTAAGGTCAGAATTAATACCGCGATTGCGAAGGTAATCTTGCGCATGAGTGTTCAAAATTGGCTTAGCTTGAGCTTTATTGTTCCTAAGAACTTTTTTAGCTTTTGCTAAGGCCTCTTCTGACGTTTTGTATGCGCTTTGTTGGGTATGCTTACGTTGTGCTTTAGCTGCATCTGATTCAGTAACTCGTGATAAGTCACCGCCACAAATACGTATAATTTCATCTAAAGCCTGTGAGACAGAACACCCAACATACCAAGACACAACAGATATACCATCTGGTAAAGGCCCTACATCGTTATGATATGCCCCACCTGTATCTCTGTAGTCTCGAAACCATCTAAACTTAGTACGGCCACCACCGGTTAAAGGACAAGGCTGCTGCCTAATACCTTTTTCAAATGATTGCGCTAACCCGTGGTAGTTTGAAAGAACACTCTCCCAGCCGCCACTTTGGTCTACTAATGCTTTTACATGGTTAATTTTGTCGAAATTGTTGTAGTTCATAATATTACTTCCTCATATATCGAAATCACGATGATCCCAATACATCCGAGTCTCAGGTGCATTGGTGATCACCGTGACTCGGTAAAAAGAAAGCTCGCCACCCAAGCGGGCAAAAGCGAGCTTGGATGGTGGTTATTTAGTAACTAATTCACTATTCTCAATTCTTCGAGAAGAATTGGTAATGACTAGTCGAACACCTACAACAATTTCTTTACCATCGTGTTCAACTGTTTTAAAAACATAATCACCACGGACTATTGTTGTTACAGTTTTACCTTCAAGCATTTTTTTTAAATCGATTTTCATGGTTACTCTCCAAAACATCTAAATTTGGGGTACAACCATGCCCAAGCGGGTAGGTGTACCCGCGTGGGTTTATATTCTTAATCTTTAAAAACACTTTCCAAAAAAAAGTATTTTTAGGAAGTAAGCCACCAGCAAAAGCGCTAGGCTTTTACTGGTGCTAACAATTGATAAAATTAATTACCAACCATCAAAAGCAAAACTATCAATGGCCACATTCTCCTGCTGAACTATGAATTCAGAGTTAAATGGATCACTACTTGATTGTTCTACTGCTTCTCCAAATGGGTTATCACTGAAAGGGTTATCTTCAGTGTTTATACTAGACTCTGCAATTGACGTATTATCCACAACGGCTACTTCTTCAACTTCCTCTATTTCTTCAACTTCGCTTAGCTCATCACCACCTTTTCCATAAGCAATTACTTTTGCTCGGTCACTTACAAGTGTCAAAAAATGACAAATTTTGTGATAGTCACCACCCATTAAAGGGTAGGTCAAAGGTAATTCATTAAGCACTTCTGAAAAGCGCACAGCTACACGGGCAACAGTTGAATCCAAGAAAGATAAATTGATCAATTTATCGCGTAGAGCGAAAACTGGATTCATCTTCTTGATTGTTGCTTTTTCTGCCATAAGAAACGACTTTTGATAGATTTCAGCTGCTTCGCTGGAAATTTCATCAAACAAAGTTTGACTAGCTTCCTCAGCAATAACATCTTCATCACCATCAAAAAGAGGTTGAATCGCCATTGGTGGGTGCACCTTGAATGTGAATCGACTAGCAAATTTGCTGGCTTCATCTGAACATTTTCTAATATAGGCCTCTACAGGCTTGTTATTTAAAATATGGTCTTCAATGGTGTTTTCATACTCACTTCTAAGGTTCTGCACTTCAGCTTTAAACTCAGTATCAATTTCATGTAACTCTGTAATCAAATCATCTAATTGACTGATTGGTACAAGGGTAGCGCCTTTTGCAAAGCTAATACCTCGTTGATTAAGAGCACGACGAGCTTGCGCTGAACACTTACTAACAAATCTAAGCTTTTCTTTCGGGAACCAGCGTAGCTTAGTACCTGAAAGCAACTCAGAGTCGAGCACTTGTCCATCTATTAACGATTTACTATCAGAGATAATACTTTCGCCACATGCTCCTTGAACTTCTACTGAAATTAAACAAGCGCCACTTTTAATATCTAAGTTGGCATTGCTTGCGGCTAGTTTAGAAGCTTCTTTTGCTGAATCGACTGTATATTTTTGGGTTGTCATGGTTACTCTCCGGGGGTTTATAAATTCGGAGCATAACAACCCTGTTCAGGGGTATTATGCCCCTGTAGGGTTTAGGTTTTGAGGTGTTAGCCTCTATTTTAATATTTTAAAATTGATTACAGGCTCGCATATTGACAAGCCTGAGTTATACCATCAATTTTCCATTCGGTATCGCAATTACAACATACTGCAAAAACGACACCTGTAAGTGGTGTTTCTTGAATTTCACCTTTATCAGAAACATTACCATTAAGATTTACATAAAAGTGAATGCATCTTTCCTGCTTCTCTTTTAAAACAATTGGTGAACACTTACATTTAGGACAATATTTATTCATATTTCGAGTCATAAATAGTTCCAATATTATTTAGAATATTCTAAGTTTCTAGTTTTGTGATCGAACACAAAGCTATTAATGGTAGTTAAATACCCATCATCCAGCTTTTCTTGAATACGATCTCTTGAAGAAACTTTACTATCTACTATTTGCGGTATCCAATAATCACCATAACGTTTGTTCTTTTTGTAAAAAACATAAAGAGCATTATTAAAGTGACCAATGGCCCAAAGTTCATCTTTGCTTTTACTTAAAGTAATAACATCGAAAGAGCCTGTTGGGTACGAAGAGGGTCTACATGGTAGAAAGCCTAATTCAACCGCTTCTTGTCCTTTGTATTCAGTGCTGTGTTTAATCGTAAAGTGTGTAACAACATCATCAAGATGCGTACTGTTATCCACCCACTCAATATCACTAACTTTTCTGTATATACTATTAAGACCAGTAAATACTCCAACGCAACTAAATGTAACCGATAATCTCTTTCCATTAGCATTAGTTCCGATAGACATTGCTTTAAATGAACCGTCTGGAAACTCATGAGCTTCAAAAACGGAACAATCTAAACTGTCTGTCATATCGTAAAAACTAGCTACCGGCTTTATGGAGGAGCTTGTTACTTTTTTGCGTGTGAGGCAAAAACTTCTCCACTTGGTTTATCAAGATCTAAACCTAATAATCGCTGCAAAACTGCATCAACTATTTCTTGGCTATCACTATCAACACCGCCTTGCATAGAGAAATCTAAGGCTTCGCGCCATTCCGCATCTTTACCAAATACCATCGTATGAAAAGCCCAATTAACCAATGTTCGTGTACTAAAAATACAACCGATTGGATCATCAATGCCTTTACCATCATCACCAACACGTAATTTTCTTAACTCGTTACCGACTAAGACCATCTTATGTGCGACAGCATATGGGATTGCAGGGAATTGCTTTTGTATTATTTTTAACTCTTGTGCTGGTTGTGGGTAATACGTTCTGTACCAACCGATACGTGAACGTAAGGCATCATCTAACTTCTGTGAAGAAGTGTATAACTCTGAGCCACCCTCACCAGTCGTGTTACCTGTGGCAACGATACGACACAATGAGTGTTTAGTTAGTGTTTTTCCAATTTGCTCTATAGGCCAAGGTTTACCTTCCAGTAATCCATGAATCGCAGCACCAGTGTTGCGATTTACCTTATCAAGTTCATCAAAAATTACTAACCCACCGCTAGCGTAAGCTTTAGCAGCTGGACCAGGATTAAAAGGTGTTTCACCATTCATAAGAACTCGTGAACCCTCTAAATCTTCTGGCATTAAGCTACCGTGACACTTAACCATGTATACAGGTTCATTTAAGTGATCTGCTACAAAAAGTAACATTTCAGTTTTACCTGTACCTGTCTCACCATGCAAACCAAAAGTTTGAAGTTGAACAGGCGCCATCCACCAAGATAATAAGCGTTTAAGCGTCTTTTCTGTCGGAATGTAATACTTGTTAGAGCCTTGACAATCAGGGTGACGATTTTTACGACGAGTAAGAGTTCTTTCACCGGGAGTGAAAAAATCAGGAAATATGCTATGTGCATCGACCTTCTCTAATTCGTTGTAGTTTACTTTTGCTGATTGAATTTCTGTTACGTTTTCTGCCGTGTTTGTGTTTGACATGGTTACTCTCCAAAAGGAATTAAGTTTTTTGGAGATAGATCTTCCCTATCAGGGAAAACTATCCCCGATTAGGGTTTTAAATTTAATCTTTAGAATTAAATTTAGGGTTTAGAACTTTATATACAGTTGTTAAATTATGAAACGTAAATGCTTGAATCAGCCATTTTATCAATTTCATAATTCTCGTTATATGTTTGAACTGCTAAAGCATATGCTTCTATATACTTCCCATTAAAATCAGTTGATAGCTCAGTTAAAGCTTTGTCTATCTCACTAATATATAATTGGGGAACTACATCACCTTGCTCTAAAGCAATCCAAACCAAAATATCAGTATTGTTAATAAATGAATTAAATTTAAGATTTTCAGATGTAACTATCGCAGTGATAATTTCAACTAAGTTATAAGCAAATGATTGCCTAAATAATAAATCTCTCATTGAATATCTCCATCTATTGCAAATACACATGTAAGTACATTGTTTAGAGAATGCTTAGTATTCACTTTTAGGAACATAAGTAACTCCAGAACGAGTATATACAGATGATATTTCTAACATTTCTAATGCAAATTCATTTACGCCGCGAAGTCTAAGTTCATGATAAATTCCTTTTCGGAGTTCAACATGATCAAAGCCAAACGCTTTACAAATTAATGCAAAATAGTTAGAACTAACGAACTCAAGCTCAACAATTAAGTCTTCACTATCAACAGCAACATCACGCAGAATTTCTAAAGAACGATCAACCATCCATAAGCATAGTTTTTCGATTTCTTCATCTTGCCATTCAACATGAGATATACAGTTAACTGCATCAAGTTCAGGATCGAACAAAGAGATAATTGAGTCTTCATAAGTGGGATTTCCACGCTTAATTGCCTGCAATATATCTAAATCCAACGGGTGTTGAATTACATTTTCTTTATTCCAACTTGGTGACCACTGAGCATGTTGCTTAATAAGTTCACCTTTTTCGTGCATCGAAAGCCAACTAATTACTTTTTTATCAGTAACACCAAAACGTTTAGCACAAGCTTTAATAGTAGAGCCGTGGTGTTGTATACGATAAACGCATTCAATTTTGTCTAGGTGGTTAACTTTATTTTTCTTTGCATGGGTTTGCATGGTTACTCTCTGGGATATAAAAAACGGGAGTACATGCACCCCAAAGGAGTGAATAAATACTCCCGTAGGGTTTAGGCTGATGCCTTGGGTTTAATTTAGTTAAGATTTAAGTGGTTGAACTTAAAAGAAAACTTTCAAAATAAAAATAAACAGAACTTAAAGCACTAAACAAAACAAAAGAATAAATATTGTTAGGGTTAGTTAATAAGTGCGTAGCGATAGTGATAGTAATGAAGGGAATAAATAAATATTACAGTCAAAATTAAGATAATCAGTACAGCGAGTGGTTTAATAAATATTTGCTATGAAAGTGAGTTAACTAAAATGTGTGGAAAATAAAAGTATTAGCGAAAAAATTCAACGAGGTTGAATCGGTTACTAATCGTGTTTTATTTGCCTTGGGTTTATCTAGTTACGATTTAAGGGATTAAACTTAAAAAGTGACTTTGAAATTGCAGAAATAAATTAAAACCAGAATTAAAAACTAAGCAAAACAAGGGAATTGTTAAGGATAGTTAGTAAGCATGTAGTGTTAATTGAAAAGTATGAAAGGAATAAAAAATTATTACAGTCAAAATCAATATAAGCATTACAACGAGTGGTTCAAATAAATAATTACGGTTTAAAGTACGGTTACTAGGTAGGCATTAGGAACAAATATTTGCAAATTCAACGTGGTTGAATGGGTTGCTAATGGTGTTTTATTTGCCTTGGGTTTATTTAGTTACGATTTAAGGGATTAAACTTAAAAAGAGTCTTTTCTAAATTGAATAATTAAAACGGGAACTGCACTTAAAAGACCAAACGAAACAATAAAGTTACTAAGATTGGTTAATAAGCCTGTTGTGCTTGTCATGGTAGATGAAATAAACATTAAAAATATTACATTCAAAAGCCAGATAAACAAAACTACGAGTCGCCCAAAGAAATTTTCGCTATGAAAAAGTTTTGAAACTAAATAGGTCGGCAGATAAAAACATTAATTAACTAATCCAACGAGGTTGAAAAAATTACTTAAGATGTTTTTATTTGCCTTAGGGGTTAGTGCGCTTTTTTTAAGTTTTCGCATGAGTGGTTACTCTCCGTTTTTTTAATTTACAAATAGCAGGACTATTTGGTTGGGTTTGGGGTTGATGCCGTAGCATATGATTCATTGACCTAAAAAGGTTGAACCGTCGCGATACAGGGATGTAAAGCCGCTAAGGGTTATACTCCATGCAAGGAGTCGAAGTTAAAAACTTCAGTTAAAAAAACGGTAAAAATTATTAAGGACATAACTAGGCAGTTATGTTTTCAATAAATTTTAAGCATGAAAAATACCAGATAAGCTAATGCTCACTGGGGGAGGGGGGTTGGTATTCTTATTTAAATTCATTTTGTTGGCTTAGCCAAACCGTTCGCAGGTGCGAAAAGAGTTATCGCCTTAGCGAAAGACGTTTATCGCCGTAGCGATTTATTTTCGCCGTAGCGAAAGGGGGTTTATCGCCGTAGCGATTTATTTTCACCGTAGCGAAAAAGGGTTTGTCGCCGTAGCGAATTTCGAATATATAACGCATTTACTTTTTTTACAATGCTTGTACTGTTTTTTATTTAAAAAATTGAAGCAAGGCCAAATGGTTTTCTGACCTCGCTGAAAAAAGACTACTTCCGTTAAAGAAACGCCTAAGCTGGCTGCATTTCTTCAATAAATTGCGAGTGCTTACCCTGGCGATAGCTTATATGTAATAGTGACTCAGCCCTAGTGATCGCCACGTATAACAAACGCCTTTCTTCCTCTAAAAATGCTAACTTACTGTCCTCATTGTCGCTATCGCCTCTAAATTTTGTTGGCACTCTATTCTTTTCAACATCTATTACCCATACTTTTTCCCACTGGAGTCCTTTAGAGCCATTCATGGTGGCCAGTATCACCTTATCTTTATCACTATGGTCTATTTCGTCTTTCATCTGCATGAGTCGAATCAAGGCTGAAACCCTCATTCTTAGTGAACCGCTATAACCTTGTAGTCGGTCTGAAACTAACCGTAGCTTATTAACCGCGCGTTCGTGATCCTTTGATATTACTGACGCAATATTAAAAACTTTACTGATAAACTCATCTATTCCTTCTTCATCGTTATTACTGGGTATGTTTTTGACCAAGTCCAAATAAATACTTAGGTTTTTGTTTTCTGGCAATGATAGTGAGCTAACCTTATTTATATCGCCAACTTCTACAACATGCTTATGGGTTTCACTAATAACATTATTCGGTACACCTATAAAGCTAAGTGCATCATCAATAAACACCATGCTTTTCGGGTTCGATAAGCTTCTGTATAAGCTAACCAAACCAACAATCAATGGTGACTCCCATATAGATTTACCACCAATCCTCTCGACAGGAATATCTAAGTAAACTAATTCTTCCTGCATCAAATCCAATAACTTATTAGTTCGAGCTAGCACAGCCCAGCCTTTTGGGTTTTGAGCTATTTCTAGTGCTACTACGCCTTGGCATTCAAACGGTACCGAAGTTTTACTCATAATTACTTTATCAGGTTTATTGGCGTACACTTTTTGATTAATGAGGTTAAGATAATTTTCAATTGCTCTGCGGTAATGCCAAGATAATCCACTTGGTACGATTCTATTTGTAACAGTTTCCTTTTTGTATTGGTGGATACGTTCTGGATCAATTTTAAGTGCTTTTTCAATATCTAAACGTGCATAATCTTTGAAAACGACTCTGCCACCCGGATCTTTTGCAGAGTTCATGCTTTTTGGCATTCGCTCTACATTATAGTCAATAAGCTCTGCTGCATACGCCAATATCTCTGGTGCACATCTAAAGCAAATACTTAAAAGAAAAGCTTTGGCTTTAAATTCTTCTTGGAATTTAACCATGTTTTTGTAACCGAAACCGCCACGCCAAGAATAGATGGCTTGGTCATCATCTCCCACGACCGTAAAGGATCTATTCTCTTTTTTGTTCTCTTTTATCCAAGCATATTCTATTGCTGACGTATCTTGAAATTCATCCACCAGCATGTGAGTAAAATCTAAAGGCTCAATTTTCTTAGCTCTTAGTGCAAAAATAAGCTCTATACTTAATGTTGTTAAATCAACTTTTTTGTACTGCCAAAGTGCTTGTAGATATTTTACTGAAATTTCAGAAAGCTCGCCAATATCCCCATTCGATTCTAAATATTCTACAGGGTATTGAGTATCTATAAATTGTAGATTTTTTTCATCTGTACCTACTGCACGGCGTTTAAATGAATCGTGTGTTGGTCCCATTATTAAACTACGCCCATCTAATAACGGCCGAGCATGGTCAAGTATTAATTTGGCAAACGTTCTTATATCTATCCGCATTAATTCATTTTCACTGATCAATTTTGAAATACGATGCTCTGTTTCCTTTGTTGATGAACGAGTAAAAGTAACCATTATTAGTTTATTAATTTCATTAGCCTTTATAATCTCACTGGCCAGTTCTATTGATAAATGGGTTTTCCCACTTCCGGGTAAAGCGAGTACAAGTTTGTTTTCGTCTCTGTGTTCAACTACCGCGTTTTGATCGTTTGTTAATGCCATATGTAATCCTACAAGTCCCTAAAACATGCATTCTAATATTTCCTGTTCAGTAGCCTAAATTTTACAATAGGTAAAAATGACCTCTGTAAATTAGAAGTAGGGTAAATATATATATGAACAAATACAGTCGCATTCTTGGTAGACGTATCAAATCACAAAGAGAGAAGCAGTTACTTTCGCCAGAAACTGTTGCCATAAAATTAGATGTACAAGTAAGCGATTACCTTAATTGGGAAAGTGGCAAGGCAAAACCGCAAGAGCGTCAACTTATTAAATTGTCTTATATATTGCGTAGTCATGTTTCTCGATTTAAGGCAGGTCTTGTATTGGATGGATTACAATCATGATTCAAATTCAAACAATCGGCAAAGAGGATTTTCTTTGTTATAGCCTTGACCAGCTTTCACAAGCAATTAACAAAGTAGCTGGTTGCCATGCTTCAGTTAAGTATCGCCAGAGAAGTGGGCTTAGTAGAGTTCTGTATATGACAGTAACCGCTGGTGGCGTAATTAAAGATACCTATACTAAAAAAGTATTTGAAATAGATGAGCTATGGCGATTACATCTCATATAATCTCTAATATTGATTTCAACCGGTAGCCTATTTCTACAAATATGTTTTAATACATGCAATTAAACATTTGGATTAAAAAAATGAACTTCATAAAAAAATCAATCTTAGCACTATCAACGCTTTCACTGGCAGCTTGTATGTCTACTCAGCCACCTGTTATAACAATGGAATCAAATGAAGTTTATCAATTTGACGATGATGCTAGCTTTGCATTGAATGTGGCTAAAATGACACGTAAAACCGCAGGTTTGTCTGATGTAGCGTTACCAGAAGAAGCGCAATTCAAAGCTAATGGTGCATTAGTTGGGGCAGAGTACGCTATGTCTTTCCTAACTGGTGGCTTAATTGATTTAGCTGGGAGCATGGGTGCTCAATCAGAAGCAGACAGAGCCTTTAATTGGAAACCTATGCTTGTTTTTTTAGGTGATTTAGATAACCCTAATGTTGATGCTGATGCAGTAAAAGTTGTAGAAGCTGAATTAACAAAAACTTTTGAAAAAATCGAAAATTCTAATTACATTGGGATTATGAGGCTTAGTGCTGACGGCAGAGATAACAACTTTATGTTTATGTTTGATGGAGCGCTGTGTGATAAGACAGGGCAGCCAAAATTAAAGTATGATCTTGCTAATAACTCAGGGCAATTCATTAACGTAAAACGTGAATACGAAGGCTCATGCTCTACGCCAGTAAACGTAGAAGTAACTGGAAAGGTAGACTATCAGGGTGAACAAAAGAGTGTTATTACAGTAACTTTCCATGGTGGGTATGCAGGTTTTACTGATATGGCTATTGCTACTTCAGGTTTTTCGGTAGTACCACAAACATTCGGTCGTTGGGGTAGTGGGGTTAAATACACTGTTCCAGCCCCTTACGTAATCCATAACAATACAATGCATTTATTCACTAAAGAAAATTCTTCTTTTAAATTAAACTAATATATTTCTAAATTAGTTATTCATTTTACTCTAGTTGCCAGCCTATTAAGGCTGGCATTTTTTCACCCTAACGAATATCAGCCGCCTTCCTCACTACCAAGTGTAAACCCGAACTCACAAATTTGTGGACGCGGGTACTTTGAACAATCTAATGGTTCGTTCATTTTTTCCTTAATAGCCTTTGCTCCCTCAGCTGCATTGCTTGTTCTTTGTAGAGTCCTTTCAGTGGGTGTCTCTCTGTATTCAGTGTTTTCATACCTACCACCAGCGCTTAAATCATCTTGATTCGACTCGGGTATTAAATTTGACTCAATCATTACGCCAATCCATTCACTTAGATCTATTTGATTGAAGTCTAGTGCTTGTAATTCCTCATGCGTTAACCCTGAGCACTCAGTCATATCTTTACTCAGCAATACATGAGCTTGTTCCATAACTATTCGACTTAAAATAGAGCCATAACAACAATAATCCTGCCTTTTCATATAACAAACACCCAGGCTTTTTTTAGCACAATATTTATCCTCTACAGCATAACATTGACGCATTTCAAGTTTAAGGGCTGTATCACTATCAGTTTCATCACATGCAGTTAATAGTGAACCAACGAGTTGTGCTAGTTGATACATAGAATACCAAAACATTACCGCACCTAAAAAATTAGCTGCGCTTGCCATCCCATCACTTAAACCAGTTACAACCGCGTCACTTCCCGCCTCAGTAGATACAGCTGTTGAGAACATAAGTTTACCCAACTCTTCTGGTAAAGCATCATAAATAAGTTGATATATGTATTGTGTCATAGGACCTAAGCCCGCTTCTGCTACAGTTGAAGCTGCAGCACCTGCAGAACCGCTAGCCGCTCCCGGTACAGCGGTTGCAACATTACCCGTAACTGTTTCCACGGCACTAGTATAAAATGAGCTAACACTTTCCCAAGCGTTTGTAGAAGTAACAGAGTCAGATACCGTAGACCAGGCCCCATTAATAGCCTCTGCGGCAGGCTCTGAAAACACACCACCCATTTGCTGATTTTCAAACTTGAGCATCATTTGTGTCATGTTTAGGTAATCAAGAAAGTCGATACCTTCCGGTGCTTCGCAGCAATCATTACCCCAGTCTGAAGCAGTAGCCCATGAGCAATATTGCCTTTCACCTTCAAAAATACGACAGGTTGATAAATCGCCCGGCACATCACACGATGCTTCGCCTGGTATTTGCTCCATAACGTTTGCTATGGCCGCAGCTTTAAGGAAATTTTCGTTTTCTTCTTTTTCACCCCAGCTACATTCACCACCTGAACATGGCAACATGCCTTCACATGATGATTCAGTTGTCTCGTATTCAAAGTCTATGTCATGACCGGTGTCACACTCGTAGGTTACTGTTTCATTTACGCAATGATTCCAACCATCAATAGTAAAGCCGTCAGTACATTCAGTTTTTATTTCGACACATTCATCTTTTTCTTCGTAAGCAGCACACGTACTACCTGATGATTTTACTTCATCCCATGTTCTACACACTCCGACAACTGAACCATCTGATTGCTCTTGATTAGTGCATACCTCTTCACCTTTAAAGGGATCGCAGTTATATCCATTCAAGTTGACTCGCCACGATACATTTTCATTATCCCCATTGTAAAAAGGTCCTGCAGCTTCTAAGTAAGAATCATCCCACCCTTCAGAACCACCTTTAATAGTCTGATATTTGTCAAAACTACAATAAAATTGACTATGTATTGCACTCGGGGCATCTAATATTTCAGTCTTTGCTAAACCGTCAAAAGCTAATGGTACATTGTTAGGTAATTTTAAGCCTGTAGCGTTATAACAACCGCTTGGAAAATCTTCGATAACTTGCCCAAAACCTTCTCCAGTGGTATCTACAAAATGAAATTGTATAGCTGCAAAGTAGCCTCCCACATCGGTAACTGCTGTATTCATTTTAAAATTTAAAACGTTATTACCTTCACCGACCACACTAGTTACAGCGCCAGTTAAATCTGCAGAAAAAGATTGATATTTTGCAATCTCACATTTATTTGCATTAGGGCCCGTTGGAGGTAATGGTATGTTTACACCATTAACTTCGTTAACTCTTGAAAAGATAGGTATATCGTTCAATAGTATCTGACTATGATCATCAGTTTTACCATCTAGCGTGACCTTATTTAATACTATACCGTCACCAAGTTTTACGTTTATTTGTTTAGATTCAGTATACAACTGACATTTTTGGGTGGCTTTAACACCCTTTGCCTTGTCTACGCCAATTACCATCTGGTAACAACCCAATCCACAAGATGTAAATGTATCGCCCTCTATAAAAACTGGGATTCTTAACTTTCTTTCAACCTCACAATGAAATGGATTATCTTTTTGTAGCCTTTGGCAAAACCTCTCTTCAATATTTGGGGCATATAAATTTCCACTTTTAGCGACAGTTGTTGATCCACATGAATCAAAGAAACCAGCACCGCCAGTTTCTAATTCATCTAATGTTGTATAGCTTTGTGCCATAATTGCATCTGGAACAGTTTGTTGTGCGCCCGATTGGGCATTACTTAAAACTGTTCGATAAGCAACGGCTTCACCTGTATTATTAGCAGCTGAACTCAGTCTAGCATTAGAATCACGGCCAGCTTGATAAAAGGCATCTTCATCTTCATACGTTCCTTCACCTTCCCATTTTGTTTGTCCGTGATTTAATTCAGAAGAATATATTTCATCTGCTGATACGCTTACAGGTGAAAGTGAAGAGTCTGCCCCTGGTTTAAGCCTTACTTTGATTGCACCACTTGAATCGCGGTACGTTTCAAAAGCTCGGCTTTTGTTTAACTTAACATTTACGTCATTTGTGGTGGGGTCAACACTGGGCATTATTTGGGTAGAGCTAACGGCATTTGCATTCTTCACTGCCGTTGTCATATCCGCATTTGCGCCTGTCGTACCTTTTATATCAAGCGTGTTTGTCCTTGAGTTAGACTTGATGATCATAGTCTCAAGCTGGCTTGTCATATCCCTTGAAGCTCGCGGCGCTAAATCATAGGTTTTGCTTTCTAAATTATGGCGATACGGATTACTAATATCGTACTTATTGTCTAAGTCTTTTAGTATTTTGTCTTCATCTTGAGCGTAACTTGATGTTGAGTATGTACTTAAAAGCATACCTACCGTTAACGCACTAGAATTTACTAGCATCGTAGAAATGATAAGTGAACCATAGACTCCTATATTTTTTAACATTACTCACCACCCTCTGTGCCGCCAGAACCACCACCACCGGGTAAATCTCTTACACAACAATCACGATAGTTCCAAATTAGGTATAAAAACGTTTTATCTTTACCTGGTCGTTTCCTTCCCCCAACGGGGACACACCAACGCGCTGTAGACATTCCCATAGGATGACAACAGTTTTCATACGCCTCTATGCTTTCACCTTCACCAGCTTTTGCTTGAATAGAATCGGGACCAGTGAGTTCATCATCTACTTCAAAATTAGGTACTGGTGTAGTGCTTGACTCAGGTATTGGATACAGCATAGAGAATTTATATTGAGATCTAGGTGTCATTGGTGCCCACGTAGGCTCGCATTGAGCTTCAGGCCCCATAGTCTTTCTAGCTAAACCTTTACGATGCAGTGAAGCAATTGCTCTTTGCGATATTAATGACGTTGCTGCTACTTGGTCGGGTTGAGGATATACAAAGCCTGTTAACGGGTATAAGTTTCCATCACAACCGGCACAAGGAAATGAGGACTCAATCGGTGCATCAGCTGTTGCGCGAACACAATCTAAAGAGCAATAAGCTTGTGCAATTGGATTTGAAAATATAATTGCTTCTGGATTTAACAGAAGAGCAAGTAAATCATTGTGCCACAATGGGTCAATTTCGCTCAGGTACATTAAATCAAAGTCTACATATTCAGAGCTACATGAAGGCATAACAAACATTTGTAGCATCACCATTATTGGGTATGAATAGTAATGATATTGATAAAAGCCACTCGTAGAGCGTGTGCCATCTTTAGGCGCTTCGTTTGAATGACCAAGCCCCTCATAGTTATTTTGCAACCTAATACCTCCCAAACCACCGCTACACCAAGGGATCGTTGTAACTTCAATTACTCGTTGTGGCTGCCAAAATGCAAGCGGCCAACCAATCTGAGGAACACCGGCTCTATCTTCACACGCACAAATGGGAGAGCGGGGCGCTGCACCGTCTGGAGGATTACCAATACCAAGTAATGAAACGTTATCTAAAAAACAATCCCAGCAAATGCCTGTAAATACACTCGTAAATAAGTTTGCATCTTCACAAATCACAGATGAAGCACCTACACCGTCGGTACTTGTAGCAGTGCCACCGCCGCTAGGAATTACATCTTCAGCCTTTGCCGTACAAGCTATAAGTGCTAAAAAGAATAATGCTGTATACATTATTTTTTTGGTCATTCCACTTTTGTAACGGTTTTTAATATTAAAGAATGACATTAAGCCCCCCTTAAATCATTGAGCATTGCGAGCGCCCAGTTAACACCTACAACGATGTAAGAGTATGCTTGCTTGGCAACATCAGGGTATGTGTAAGTTATCCAAATACCGACGGCCACGAAAAATAAAGCGGGTATAATTTTCATTTTTCTTCCTCATTAATATCGAATTGTGTAACGTGTAGCATTGATTTTTGTAAATCAGTTTTAACGACTGCTGGTAAGGCGGATAGTTGGAATCGAGATGCCAGTTCTTTTGGCATTAAAAATATTTTTTGTTTAAACTGATTTTGTAGTGCTTCAATATGTGCCCAACCTTTTTGCTTACTCACTTGTGAGGTGATTAACATCAGTTGGCCAACCGTATTCATTTCATTTAACTTTTTCGACACCCATTCAACTTGCTTAATATCAGTCGCATTAAATATAACTGTCGTAAAGCCAACACCATGGCCTTTAAGTGGGTTCATTACTGAGCCTTGCTTAGCAATCAGTTCGCCACGCGGTGTGCTTATATCTTTTGATGCCGATATTGTTGGATCAATTAACCATTCTTCGGTGCTGGTGGCTCTAGGGAGTGGGGTATAATCTTGTCGTGACCAAAAACTATCTATTGTGCGCTTACGCTGAGCTTTCCAATCATAATTAGCCATGCGCTCTTTCATTTCATCAATAATGCTTTTTTCAATAACTTGGCTAATAGGGCCTGTTACACCGTAATTTACGCTTTCATTTTGATTTTTATATTCCATTTCTAACCAATCAAAGCTAGTCACACCCGAGGCAATGATATATCTATCAAGTTCACGATAAAGAATCGTAGGTACTGAATTTACATCGTACTTTTTAAAGGCAGTTGGGTTAAAGCGAACAATAGGGGGCTCTTCGATGCCTTGCACAATTTCGCGCAGTAACATCATCGTTTCATTAACCATTTTATGTTGTGGGTGTAGCCCATTTACATAGACCTCAGCTCCTTCCTTTTTGGCTAAATAGATAATATTTTTTATTGTTTCTCTGTCCATTGAAAAACTAATAAATATAGCTTTTTCATTGGCTTCATTTTGGCGTGATTTTGGTGTGTCAGCACTTGCATTAAAGTGGCTAGCTTGTTCCTTTGTTAGTCCGGCATGCTCATGTAACGCACGCTCAAGAGAGCTGGTGGATTGCTCACTAAGCATTTGCGCAGACGCTCGGTATTGTTCAACTTGCTTGTTCACCGTTTCTTTATCAAATGCGTCTAACCAACCCTTTGCCTTCATTTCTTCTGTTCTAGCTTTAACATTATCAACCGCTACTTTCATTTGTTCACGTTGCGCAGGTGTCATCTCTTGCATAGCACTATTACTGCTATCTGGCAGAGCAAAATCACCTTTATTCTGAGCAGCTTGTCTAAATTTCTCCTTCATACTTTCAGGAATTTCAAACGGGGAATTGTTAAGATCAATTGATTGGACTGCATTGGCTGCATCTTGTTTTACCTTTGCTGCATGTTCTTCTGCAGTTTGTGCGTGAGCGCCACATGATAAAACAACGATTAAAGTCATCAATTTAGAAAATCGCATAAGCTGTTCCTTTTATTTGTTCTTTCTTTAGAGGCCCCCAAAAGCGCCCGTCAAAACTGTTAATAGTCTCTCCAATCATGAATACTTCATCATTTTCAAGTTGAATTACTTTTGTATAATCTTCAATTTCGCCAATACTGTTATCAGCTAAATTTAATGCGGTTATGATGTGGCTTAGTGACAAAGGAAACTCTGTTAAATTGTCTACCACAACTTTATTTTCCTCGACTGATACGACGCTGTTAGGCAGTGCAGCAACTTTTTTGATCCAACGTAAACCCGTTGGGTAGAATTGATTTTCAACATTCATTTCAAAATAAGCTAAATCGCCTTGTTCAATGTCTGTATCCCACTTATCTATCAGAAAAAAAGACGCATTAAGGCACGTACTGTGCCCCGGTGGGTAAGCCAGCGTGTACCGAGAAGAAAAATATAAAAAATAAAATATGAATGAAACTGCAACAAGAATTGCTGGAACATGCTTTTTCATTTAGTTCGCCCTTGATAATTTTCACTATTATCAAGCATGAAAATTGAAAGGTTAAAAAATAGAGAGTACAAATATAGGTGCTGTAAATTTACTAAATGAAATTAAGAGGGCTTGAAATGAAAAAACCCCACCTAATATTGCATTAGATGGGGCTATTATTTTTGGCTACACTACCAGCTAAATGAACCTTTTGTACGTCCACCAGCATCATCAATTGCTTCATAGTTTACTGTCATGCTTGGGTATTCACTCAATCGTAACTGAGTAGATGCAGCACCACGGCCTACGTATTCGCCATTAAACCACCAGTCGTAACCTATTACATAACCATCACTGTCTTTACAGTTAGCAGTAATTCGGATTGTTCCAGAACGAACAAGTTGATCACTGACACACTCAGGTAATGAATTGGCATTAACTGTATAATTTTCGATAACCTCAGTTACTTGGCCATATTGACTCGTTGTAACTGCTTTTATCTCATAATTGCCCGGATTTTCAATTTCAAAGCGGAACATTGGACTGCGTGATTGTAGTGTTTCTTGTTCAATCCCATTAACAAACCATTTGTAATCTATTATATAGTCCTTTGGATGGCCTCCTGTCATTTGGGCTCTTGTTACAAGGCCTAATGGAGCGCGACTATATCGGTTCGACGGAAAATAGATAAAAGTCCCTTTCGTTTCATCTGGCTCAATTACATCAACAAATTTGCTTAATATCCGACTCATACCACGGCTGTCAGTAACTTTTGCTTTAAGCTCATGCACACCTGCATCTTTAAGGGTTATCTCACTGTAAATTCTAGTTGGTGTTCTTGCTTCAATGCCATTTCCTTGTATCCATTCATAATCATATGTAATGCCAGGCATAAATTTACGCTGAACCTCGATCATACCCGTGATGGTAGCGGGTGCGACCAAAATATTACTTCTCACAGCTATATTCATTTCAGGAAAAACATATTTCCACGTTTCTAAATTACGCTGTGTTTCTCTAAATGTTTCAGACTTATATCCTTTTATCCATGCCCTTAATTTGAAGTTTAACCGGCCTTGAGCATCTAAGTCGCTCTCTACAGGTGTGTAATCAAATATGACTTCATCACTCGTTTCGCCATTTGGTTTAGTCCATTGATAAACAATTGGTAAATCAACACCCCCATTTAAATTTAAAACTTGCGCTTCTACTTTAATGGGAACGCCCAGCTCAACTAGATGTGTTGCTTTAATTTGAGCCATAACGGTTCTTGGCCCGACAGGCCTCACATAAAAACGAGAAAGCGCCCATGCTTCATCACCCGCGCCAGCTGTAGAAGAATGATATTTAAACCGTCCTAAAATTACTTCTTGCTCGCCGGTTGCTACTAATATTTGATGTGGTGAGCCATCAACCCACGAAGCACCATTATCACGCGACCATTGAGCTATGCCGTCGTAATCGGTTAACTCTTTTACATAATCAAGCATATTTAATTTCATATCTTGTCCATCATAAACCTGCGTAGGTCCACTGATTACAAGGCTTGCTTTTTCATATCCGCTTATTTTGAGTGATTGCGTTGTCGTAGACTCATTTGTGTTTTTATTCGTGATTTTAGCTTTAACAAAGTAATCACCAGCTTCGCTCATAAAAAATGGTATCGCACTTCTTCCACTATATTCATCCATAGACTCCCAGTTTTTATTGTCTTTAGATTTAAGCCACACAGTATCATTACCGGCAACCATATCTTCGATAGTGTCATAGTCATAACGTACTAGCGTTGTGAAAGGCACCTTACCCCGCACTTGATTACTCACAAGCTCACCACTTACACCTGTGCCGAGGACAATACGCATAAAAATCGGGGTAGACGTTAATTTTTGTGTATATTCTGGGTGAGGCGATTTAACTGCAGCTACCGCATAAAAACCGCTGCTTTTTCTAAATATAGCTTCAATACTTAAATTGAAAATAACCTGTCCATTTGCTGCATTGGTTTTTACATCTGAAATACGTTGTTCTTTACCCTTATTGTCTTTGTATGCAAGGTAAATATCCCATTCACCCATCGATAACACATCATAGTCACTTTGCTTTTCTTGCCAGTTCCACGCACCAATATGAGCGGTTACTTTTACATCATCGGTACTTAAAATAACGTCGTTACTTTCCATCGTTAGATTTAAAGCGACTCTACGTGAAGGTAATACAATTACTTCACCGTATGTACCAGCGTTATGTTGAGGGGATAAGTTATACGAAGCCTCAACTTTAAATGGGTATCTATCGAATACATTACGCTTTTTAGCATCATCATCACGTATTACACCCAATAATTCGTAAAGAGGCTTATGACTACGTTGAGCCATAAATTCACTGTTAGAGAACTCGCCACGCGTAACATTTATGTTCACTTCACCCGATACATTTTCAAGGGTATATCTAGCTAGCACTGGATTTTCAGGAATAACACCATACACGTTGTCATCTAATTTTATAATTGGTGACATTTCAAACGTCATAGTTTCAGCGGGTTTAATATCGTAAGAAAATGTTTCGTGACTTACTCTAACTTCTTGACCATCTGGATTAACTACATATGCACTGTATTCTATTTCGTTATCCGTAAGCTTATTGATTGAACCGGTAACTTTAAGAGCCCAGCCTTGCCAAATTGTATTCATCCCATCAGGAAGTGAATCAATTTTTACATAGCAACCTTTTCGTGCATCTCGTGATATCTCTCTTGCCAGTTCCTGTGACGCGACATAGTTACAAAGGTATCTACTTTGGGATACATACGCAGTACCCCGCTGAACATATTGATATAATTCTGCGATACCTGTACTTGATTTAATATTGAAAAATGATGGTGCATAGGTCAATTCTTGGTTAAATACTCCTATGTTCCCAGCAGTATCTCGTGCCTTAATAACTAGTGGATATAATTTACCGGCGGTTAAAGAAGCAAGATCACCTTGGAAAAATTTCACATTTTTTCGTGGTTCAGATGGATCATCTACTAGTGTTAGTTTTTCGCCACCAAAAGTTGCTTCGAATATGGTGTTATTACTATCCCAGCCCGGATTGGTAACTGCACCAAAATCAGTGGCAAAGTATACACCGTCAACCATTCGCGCTTTATCACGTAAATAACTTAACTGAATTTCTGGTGCTGTTCTTTGCATTATAAAGGTGTCGTGCTTATAGTCTTGACCATTTGTATATTGGTCACGTAAATCAACATCAAAAGTAAACGCCCCATCTGGTAAAGATTTAAAACTATAGCGGTAAACAATATAATTCCCGTAGACTTGAATATCGTCAGCTAAAATTCGATTTTCATCATTTAAGTTAATTTTATCGTGAATAAAGAAAAAATGATTTCTATCAATAAGCACTGACTGTTCAAACGTTATTTCTTCATCCGAAGAAATGAATAAGCTGGAATTTTCTAATTTCCACGTTTCATCATCTTTTAAATCTGTAAATGGACTGAATAATATAAGTGCAACTTCATCTTCATTCAGCTTTATTTCGGTACCATCAACATCTTCCACTAGCACTGTGCCGTCTCTTTTGTTGTTTATCGCTACCTTAACTAGTTTAGGTGGCGTGTAATCCCAATCTAGCTTATGGTTAAATCTACCTTCATTTCTTGATAAAAAATAAGGGATGTTTGAATCAATAAGCGTATCTATAGGGATCATTCCGGAAATATTGCTTTCCTGATCACCTAAAGGACCAATATCAAGTGCTATACGACACTCGTTTATTCCTATTGGCACATTACATGTAAGTCCATCTAGCTTAATTACCTGAACAAAGTCTCTTGGCTCTACACTGAATTGGATGCTTTTTACTTTAGCGCCACTGTCTCTTAGTAAATGTTCAACACCTTCACTTATTCTACCGTTGCTGTAGCTTAATGTGGTTGCCAATAATGATGGGCTTTTTGGTATAACAACTTTGCTATCTGCCGTACCTGAAGATATCAAAAGACTTTGATCACCGTCATGGAATATAGATAATTTCCAAGAGAACTTTTGAACGCCGACCTCCTCAGCATAACCTTTTGCGGTTACGCTACTACCTACTTTACTTATTCCTTTTGGTAACTGAATCCACTCAAGATAACATTTTGTTTCGCCATTATTATCCGTTTTATCAAACGCATAATCCATAGCAATACCTTTATCGCCTGTGATACCACAACCTGTGAATGTATCAAATTTAGCTGTAACTTCTGCTAATTCAATTTCATGCAATATTGTGGATACATCGGAATTTAGTTTAGATAGTATTTTCTCATCCGGGCCTTTAGGTTTTATTTCATAAGTGTACTCACCTAGAGTATATTTATTAGGGCCTGAATAGGTGGTTACACGGACGGTCATCGTTTCATAAGAAAGGGAGGCCATATAAGCACTAAAAGAGACTTTGTTACCCTTCGTTGCTTCAGTTTTATTCACTGCATTTATAACGTGTGTTACAAGGCATACAGGTGATCCATAAGCATTACTATTCTTAGCTATATTTAAATCATGAGTTAAGGATTGACAAAACTGACTAGTACTAAGCAAGCTAATTTCCGAAGTCATAGGCTCAATCACAGCATAAGGCTCACTTGTCACCGCGCCTTCTATTTCGAGGTCTTTAAAGTCATAACTAAAAACTAAGACAGGCGTATTCGGAGCTGTAGATCCTATCAACATACTTCCCGTGGTTTTAATTGAAGTATCACTCGGGGTAAGGCCTAGGTTATATTTACTGTCATTCAACAAGAAATTATAGCTCTCTGTAATAGTTTTTGTTTCGCCTGGGCTTAACGTTACACCTTGTATTACTACACTACCTACGGCATCGCTTCTTAGTGTTGCAAATACTGGATAAGAACCAGTAACATTCTTACTTTTAACTATTAAAGTCTCAGATTGAATAGGGTTAGCTCCTGTATTACGTAAAATACTTTGTTTAATATTCGGTAATAGCACAGAACCTCTACCATCATTCAATGCGACTCGAGGAGGATCATAAAAGAAGTTCTGCAGAGCAGTGGTTGCGTTACCTTGAGTATCTGTAGCTGTAACTTTTAGTGTATAATTTCCGCTTTCATTTTCTGAGGGGAAAAGGACGGGATATAGTAAGCTATATTTATTTGAGCCAAGTGAACGGCTAGTTAGATATACGTTTTCATTCGCAGGACCACCGACTAGTTGTATGCCTGTTAAAGTTATATTAGATTCATTATCAAAAGCAGTAATCACAACATCATCAAGGCTAGCTATACTGTTGCTATTTCCATTAAAATTTATCTCAACGATCGGTGCAGATTTATCAGATACAAATCTTAACGCAAATTCTTTAGTAATAGGTCCGTGATTTTCCTTTGCTAGTACATTTACTTCATGTGAACCTGCATCAAGTGTGCTTAAATCCCATTCATAAATATAATTGCCTCTATTTTGACTTACTTCCCCCCCTTTAGCTTGAAGGACTTTGCCATTACTGTCTTCAAGCCACACTTTATTAAGTTTCAACCTCTCAAAATAGGAACCAAATCCTTCTTGATATATCTCTGCTCGCAAAGTTGATGTCCTTTCATCGAACACGGGAGTTATTTCTGGATAATATGCATCGTTCCAGTCTACTTCTGCCCAAGAATTCGTTCCATATAATGATTTATCACTTTTATAGAACATCATAGGTTCATGCAAATACCCTGTCGTACCGCGATCAAGTTTCATAAAATTTTCCGGAAACTCAATAATACATGACCCTGAGCCAGCAGGAATAGTACATGTGTATCCTCGATGGTCTGCTTCCTGCTCATAATTCCTTGGGATTACGTTCACACGCATTTTATTGATAGTTAGAGGTAATCGTGAATTTGGTATTATAAATGGCAACCAGCTTGACCAACCTATATCTGAATAATAGAATTCAGTTTCTGACGACAGTTTGGGTGTAGGAGGTGCATCTGGATGTAACACTAAGTTGTAATTTACAGTTGCCCCCCCCCAGGTTCCAAAATTGTTCCAACGAACATCGTTATAATTAAAGTTACCTATAGGTGCTTTAAAAGTGACGTAGGCATAACGCGCATCAGAATAAACAAGCTTGGTGTTCTCAAACCTACTGTGTAAGCTAAGGCCAGCTTCATTAAATTCATGCCAATTGTTTCTATCTAACCGATAAATGACTTGAATAGGATTGGTCTTCACAGCCATACCAGCAACATATGGAACATACCCAATTGTATTAGGTACTATGCTAGTTGATATATTGGGATCAAATACTGCGTAAGGTTCAGTTGGAGCATTAACATAATTGTCGAAATACAACTGTTGTTCAACTATTTTAACATTACCTGCTAGATCATAGATTTTAACTTTCAGTTTAAATAATTCGTCCAAGTTTGAGCTTGGAAAAAGATCAGTATAATTAAAATCGAGTACTCTAGTACTGCTGTTATAGCCATACGTTTTCGACTTATGCAACCGCCCATCTTCTCTGTATGATTCGACAACTATATTTTTAATACCAAAGTTATCACTAATATTGCTTAAATATAATTCTTGTATTCCCATGCTTCCAAGTCCAAGTTTCCAAATTTCAGATTGTGTATCAATAGAATAAGTACCATGACCTTTTGAAGTTAACTTTTCATTGCTAGTTGGTAGTGTTGTGTCGATATTAATTTTTTTAGTGAACTTTTCTACCAACTCATTATTCGAAGTTAGTATTTCTTGTACAACTGAATAGGAACCGTTAGACGGCACTGTTAAATTTAGCGACTTTCCGAAGTAGCTCTTCCCCCCAACAGTAAACCTATCTGAAGCGCTAATAACCCCACTCTCACTTGAAGAAATAGATGCACCTTCAGCATTAGTTAGCCTAATTCTAATTTTTCTATCTAAACCAGCTGAAGAATGAATTTCAATTAAGCTATTTGCACTCAGATATTCAATAGAAGACGGTTCAACTATCTTCTCTTGCGTACTGTACTGTGAATGAATGTACGAATATTGCACAATATCTGCTTTCGCTGACACAGTTACAATTAACGCACATATAGCGAAAAAATGACGACTTATAATACTTGTTTTAGATTTCATAAATTTACCTAAAATGACCTAATTTAAGTCATCATATTAAAGTTATATAAGCTAACGAAATATTAGAGCACCCCAAAAGACCCTCTCTAAATTTTTAGTTTGATCCATTAAAAGAGTTAAAATTACTTATAGGTATTCTTAGTCAGTAGCGGGATTTTACAAATTTGATATAAATACAACATAACCAATGTATTTAGGAATAACCAATGCACGCAAACCCTTTTGCAAATTCTCCAAGACACACTTCGTTTGATAATAATCATAGTAGAGAGCAATCTTTCGACAATAAACAACATACTCCTTCTGCTGATCATGCGTCCCAGCAAACTAACAACACTCGGCCAAGACCACAGACGCATAATGTTAGCCAAGCAACGCAAGAAGTTAACAGGGAACAAATGACTACCCCCCATTATCAGGATCAAAATATTGAAAGGGACAGTAGCAATGAAAGAGATTATACAATGTTCCCTGTGTACTCTAAGCGTGCGGCTTTACAGTTTAAGTTAAGTGAAACCCGAAGAAGCCAAGGTAGAAATTTTAGCTTTGACACTATAATGATTGAAGGCGCTGCTCGTATTAATCCCAATGACAATAATGACAAGCGTTACGATTGGAGTAAAAAGCTAAGTGTCCAAATTATGCTAAGCGAATTACCAGTTGTAATTGCTGTGTTCCTTGGCATTGCAACTTCCTGCCAGTTCATGAACCACGGTCAAAATAAAGATAAAGGGTTCAATTTCGAGCGTCAAGAAGATGGTTTGTTTGCTAGCGTATTCCATAAAGGTGGTTCTATGGCTGTTAAAATGGATTGGCCTACAACCTTAAATATTGGGCACTTTATGCTAGCGCAATATACTTCAAATTTCGCGGGTTTGGGCTCAGATATAATTTTAAGAAATATTAATCGTATGAGTCAGGATATGACTGCTTGTGCAAAATTTCCTTTCAAAAGCCCACAAAGACAATAATAATTTAGTGCCGTAAATGTGATAGCAATTGCGGCTTTATTTCCCAATACAAGGCAGAGCTTAGTTTGATTAAATTCAATCATGTGTGTTCACCACAATCGCTTATATCAATTTAAAAAAACAAACAGTTTAATCTTCATCGTGATTCGATATACGGTGGTGTTGGTATTTATGGTTTCGTTGAAGGCTATCCTGTATGCGCAAACCAAAGGATAGCAGGGCGTGGAGCGGAATTAATAATAGAATGGCAAGGTGACTTTATAGATTTAGGAACAAAATCACTACCAATAAGTTTTGACCCAAGTTTGATTTACAGGCAGGGCGCTTCTCGTTCAATTATTCCTGCACACCCAAGCTTAACCAGTGTTAAAGTTGTTGATTTTACTGTTCATGATTTCGCTCTTCATAAAATTGGTATGCGAGACCGATTAAGATTGCACCGATTAAGATCAAAACTATCTCAGCAACCTATCTTTGTAAATATTGCTGAATAATAGTTTCTTTACGTATTCCCTAAAACGACCTCTCAACGTTTGGCATTAACTTAACAATTAATGTCAATTCATGGTTTCAAGTTAACTAGATGAGTTTAAATGCAAGCAGGTAGGTTGATTAATCTTTTGAGTCAATGTCTCCAAATATTCAATTGCAGCTGCTAACCTTCCGAAATCTACATTTATATTTTTTATTAATGAGACTGTAGAGCCGTGTTGTTTTTTACCGCCACTCAACAACTCCCCTGCACCGCGTAATTCTAAGTCTTTTTCTGAAATATAAAAGCCATCACAGCTTTGAGTTAACACATTCAGTCTGTTTAAAGTGGATTCAGAAGGTTTATTAGGTAAAAACAAGTCAAATTTCCCCCAATTACTACCACTTTGTGGTTGTGTGCGTGCTAATCGGCCTCGTATTTGATGTAGTGTAGTAAGACCAAACCTTTCTGCACCGTAAACGATACAGTGCCGTAAATCAGGAATGGTAAGCCCTACTTGTATTTTTGAGGTTGAAACCATTATTGGTATATGTGTTTTAAACTCATTGAGTACAATTTCGCACTCTTTATCATCCAACGCTGAATGGTAAACTCGTACCATGCCGGGAAAGTGCAAATTTAGACTACTCGCAAGCGATTCAGCATCTATCATTTTATTGTTATTACCTTCGCCGTCGCGTTTAGGGCAAACAATTAATACTTTACATCCATATGATAAAGTTTCGTGAATTGATCGCATAAGGTCAGAACCTTGCTCTTTATAAACTACTCGCGTGCATATATCTTTTGGGAGGTGCTGATGCTTGAGAAAAAAAACATTATCATTGCTGTATTTTGTAAGTGCAAGTGTTCTTGGTATGGGTGTGGCTGAGGCCTCAAGGTAATGGATGGACTTGATTTTACGTCGCTGATCTACAGATAGTTGCTGTTGCTCATCTATTATTAATAGTTCTACATCTTTAAATTCTTTAAATAGTAGGGCGGTTGTACCAAATATCAAACGCGCTTCATTAGTGTATGAGTTACTTTCAGCGCACACTAATGCACTTTTTACTTCAGGTATCATCGCGCAAATTTCTCTACTTAGTTGCTTACACAATGATACGTTAGGGGCGAGGAAGATCACTTTGCTGTTAGTCTGTGAAAGTAAAACCTGTCGCGCCGCCATTGCCAATATTACAGTCTTTCCAGTACCAACATCACCTATGAGTAGTCCATCGAGCGAAGTAGGACCATTACACAGGCGCTCTATGATTTGACTTGCAACATAGAACTGTTCACCGGTTAGTGTGAACGGTATATATTTAGTAAGTAATTTATCATCAATTTTGGGGGTAACCTGAAATGGGTTAGTCGGCACACATTTGCGTTCTTTTAATATTGCCCCGGCCATTAATGCGGTACTTAGTCGCTTTAACATCTCAATCGATTTATAAAATTCATATACTACTTTTGGATTGTGAACATTATTTAATAGGTTTTCGACTGACATTGTACCTGCAAACCCTAATTCAACTAATACGCTTTCAATAGATTCGCCAAACAAACACTCTAACTCTAAGTATATTTGGTCTTTGCCTTTTTTTATTTGGCTTTCGCCTATATTGCACTGTAGTGATTTATTTGCGACTGCCTTTATTAGCTTGCCTTTAATTCCATCGTATACAGGCACAATTCTACCAGCCTTTTCATCATCAATAATTGAGGCATTATTGATTTGGTATTTACCTTTTACAAGCTCGATTACTCCCTTGATATGCATTGGTTGATTTTCTTCTTTAACACGGGAGTTTTCATCACCAAACAATACAAAGGAGGCAGAATCATCCGAATCTGTTAAATGGTAACTAGTGTATGGCACACCTCTTTGTGATGTATGCTCGCCTTTCTTACTAGCTAAGCCATAAACTATTATTTCATGGCCAATGCAGGCTTTTAGATTAGAAAAATTATCAATTACATAGGTGTAATCTTCTACCTTTGATGGCAAATACAAAGCAGGGCACTTGGAATAAATTTCAAACTTAGTCATGTAAATTCTCCTTACCATTATTAAACCACAACCCAATAATCTAGCTACCGTTCTGTAAAGCTAACTCGGCTTTACTGAGCCAGTGTTTACAAAGCGGGTTACTGTAAAAGCACGAAATATTCACACTCGCACTCTGTTTTCTATTTGCAGCTTTTATTGCTTGATATAAGTTCATGCATAAAATAGACAGTGGTGTATCTTCGTGAAGAACAGGTTTTGAGTAACTACTTTTTTGCATTAATTCAGCAAGCTCACTCTCCAAGTTAAGAAAATCTTGAAATTGGATATTCCCTACAACTAATTGGTTGAGTAAATCTTTTGTCTTTTCCATTCGTTTTTTTGTTGATTGTTAATTGTTAATTGTTAATTGTTAATTAGGTTATTTTACCCTGCATATTTATAGCTTCAAAAATTTAGAGGACACCTATTTGCACTCTCTAACTTTTGCGGGCTTCATAAAGTATGGATAACATAGTGTTTTTAATGAAGAGGTCTCAATATGAATAAACGAATCTTCCTCGCATCCGTGTTATCGATATGTATAGCTTGCTGCGACTCCCCATTTTCTGATGAGAAAGAAGCACCTGATCTAAGCTTTGTAAATGTTCACGATAACGACTTTGAAAAACTCAGTGGCCACTGGGTATATAACCCGGCTAAATGTGAGGGGAAAATTAAAATTCATGGATTATTAGAATATAAATTTTCTGAAAGCGGGCTGTCTGTAGGTGGTGCTCAAATGCCGCTCACAGGTACTTTAATCTCGAAACAAATAAGCGCTGAAGTTGAAGACTTATTTTCAAATATGAAAACGTGTTCCGGTAACCCAGTAACCTTGTCAAGTGAAACAAGGCATCTGCAATTTGAAAGCAAAAGCTATAAGCTTGCTTTTGTTGTAAGTGGGGAAGATGTGTGGGCTATTGAGGGCAATGGTAAGCCATACTTACTTGAACGATTTAGCGACGTAGACTTTAAAAGCTCAGAGATTATTGAGCCAACACAAAAAGAGTTGAGCAACATATGAAAGCTTATATAGATAGCGCTTTGAACGTTATAAACACTCCTTTATATAGGAATTTATGCCTTCAGATTATCAAAAAACCAACAGACTCAACAAATGAAGTGATTGCAATAAAGAAGATGCTACTTAATAGCTATTATTCTTCAACCATGCGGCCCTTTGAAAATATAGAACTCACTGACGCAGATTATGGTGTCAGCATTGTATTTTGGTTGGCATTTTCTGATCATCCGAACAAAATAATGCAACAGGAACAGTGCTTATGGTTACAATTTGCCGAGGATGATTTAATTACTTTGACAGTAAAAATGGTTAACTCATTGAGTAAGCAATCTTCAGTCTTAGAATATACGGGTATTTGGAAGTCTTTTATAAAAGATTTAGATAAAACTACTAAGCTAGCTACTAATAAACAGCCAGCCTAATTCAGTGCTTAATTTAATTTCTATTTTTTAAAACAGTTAGGACTAGAACTGCAGTTACTTGATATAGGGTTAATACCATAAGATGCGGTGACACTACTTCTAGTAGGGTAGTCAATTCATAAGAGGTAATACTTTCCCACCTAACTGGGAACATAAGGGAAGTTACAACGAGCAAAGTGAAGGTGATACAAAGGCCCTTTAGCGCTATCTTTATATCTTGCCATGAGGGAATCATGCTTTGCATAACAACCACAGTAGTTAAGCCAATACCTAGATAACTTAGCGCATTTGTATCAATGTTTTTCTCTTGGTTATATACAATGAAAAGTATAGCAAAACCAAGAAGCAGGGGGGCGATGCCTACCAACATATTGGTAAGAGCGCCCACAAGTCCTCTGTGTGGTATGAATTGAACAAACCCCATTTTATTTTTATCTTTGAAGTTTGGTAAAAATTGCGTATTTGTGACTTTTAGAAGTAGGATTTTTGCGAAAATGTAATGTGCAGCTTCGTGCAAAGGTACGCCAAGCGTAAATATTAGCTTGAGTAACCATGAAGATGAAGTTGACCTAATTTTTAATCTTAGAACAAAGTTAACCAAAACAAGTGTTACAAATAGGGTAATAGGGCTCAAATATCACCTACAGTGTTCAAAACTCTTTGTTTAAGCACGTCATCTTCACAGAATGCCAATATAAAAAATGCACCAAAGAAATCCAAGATTTTTTCATAATCACTAATAGGTATTTCTCCACTTTCTATAAACTCAATCGCTATTGTGGCAAGCGAAAGCCTTTCATTAAAAGAGTCTGCATAAATAGAGAGACGTCCATTTAAGTAGGGATCTAGATAGTTACTGTCTATTCCCATGTTTTTGCAGAACATTGCGGTCAGCAAGGTTATCATCCAATCTGAATCGAACTCCAACCATGCTTCGATTTCTAATTCTGTTATTTTTTCAATGTCATTTTGTGCAGCGGGTAAAGTAGCGGTGTTTTCGATTTTTAAGGCATCTATCAAAATAAATGCAAACTTTTCTAAAATCTTTTCTCTAATGGTAATTCCAACATAAATGCCTTGGTTTGTAAGCTCTATTGATTTAATAGGTGTGCTCTCCAGCCATGCTTCTATCCACTGCTGGTGGGTAGCATCTTGCTTATCAAAATCGAATTGCTTTAAAGTGTCAGTATACGCAATGTAGAGACTTGAACTATGAGGTTGTTTTAGTTGTTTTAATAAACAGGTAAACTTTTTTGTAAGCATGCTCAGATAATTTCCATATTTTATTTTAGTTGTTAGGCTCAAAAATCCTTTTATAGGCGCTTGTAATTGTAATGCATAATTCTACGTATAGGTCGAAATTTAAATCTGTTTCCGAACAAATCAAGCTCAACAAACCATTGTACTTGTTGATAAATAAAACAATTAATTGCAGGAATCATTTTTTAATTTCCTATATTTTATTTTGGTTTTAATACCATATATATTAATTCATTATAACTCAACTTTTTTGGTTTCAGTAATAGAATATCTGTAATTGGATGAACTTGAGGCTGGCAATTTAATGGTAAACAATATAAAACTCAGTAAAAACAACACCTTATGTCCAATACTAGACAATATCGGACTTAAGCAATTGATTTTAAAGGGGTTATTTGCTACGCGACAGTATAATGGCCTCATGACGTATGGTTAATATTGAGCGCAAAATATCTACGTCATTCAAAACATCTAATATGTCGCGATTGGCACTTTCTTTAATTTGCTCTTTTAGCCAAAAGCTTGCTGCGGGATCATTTATAATTGTTTCTTCTATAAATTTTACGTCTTCTAAATTAGTTGTAATGTTCATCATAATCCTTATCTACTAAATATTTAGTTAGTTCGTGAAGTTCTTTAAAAAAATTCTTCTTATCTAAACCATCAAATTTAACAACATGACGACCGTTTATAATGATGCGTGGAACTGTACTCAGCATACCTCTCGATGACATCAACCTTTGATTTCCAAGAGTGAATTTAGCTACTTCGCTTGTTTTCGGGTTGTTATATAGCGCCCAAATATCTGCATCATACTTTTCATCCACAACCTTGATTAACTTCTCCACTAACGATGGCGTAATTGTCACTTTCTCTTTGTGAATGGCCACAAATATTAAATCGACTAATGAATTACCAATCTCGGGATAAAGCTCATCACTAACAGCCATGACTTTAGATAAAGCTAAAAAACCATCAGGACTGGTTTTTGATATAATATCGACACTTACCCTTCTCTTGATCACACCCTTTGGCACAGTTCGGTAAATCTCATCTTGAAACGTGTTTAGATTTTCACAGGCCGGGCAAAAGAAACTCAGATATTCAATAAATGTTGGCTTGCCTGTTAATTTTGATGATGGATATGTATCGTAGTGCAGCCCTTCTTTGAAATCTGTCGCATTGGCTGGGTTAGCTGTCATTGCAGTTAATAATAAAACCCCTGCCGTTATGATCACTTTAAACATCATTTGTCCTCGTTATGAATTATGTCTATGAAATCAATTATCCGTGTTCAGTTAGCTAATCTCAAAAGATAGAGATACCCAAACCCCCCTCTCTAAATAATATTATTCCAAGTGGTAGTCTAAATATCTAATGTTGATATTGTGCATATGAATTAAGGGGAAATTTATGCATAAAATATTTTTCGATGGCGCATGTAATCCAAACCCTGGTCCTACCGGATGTGGAGCAGTTATATTTGATGGGCAAAACAATGTGGTCGCAGAGCTTTCAATATTTAATGGGCACGGTACTAACAACCAAGCGGAATACAGTGCGCTTATATATGCTTTAGAGAAAGCAATTGAGCTTGGCATTCGTAAAGCCACAGTGTATGGCGATTCAAAGTTAGTGATTAATCAGCTAAATGGTGTATGGAATTGTAATGACACTGCCCTACGCGTTCTTAATAAGCGGGCTATGAAGCTATGTTATGAGTTAGAGTTTATTGAATTATGTTGGATCAAGAGAATTACCAATAGTCATGCCGATAAGCTTAGTCAGGATGCATTAGAGGGAACTAGCATTTCAGATGCCCAAGTTAAGACTAAAAAGGAACAGCTTGTTGATGTTATACAAAGTAATAAAGATAATAAAACCCCGTCCAATGTCGTTAATATTAATGAGCAGCGATTAAATGAAATAACTGCGGTTCATTACTACAAGGGAGTTGGATTTAGCGTTATACAAAACTCTAAATTATATGCTATCAATTTAAATCCCCTTTCCTGTTCATGCGCGAATTTAAAATGTGAGCATATAAATGCCGCTATTGCATATTCCCAAACGCAACAAATTCATAAAAGTGTATAAACCCATTCGGTAGCGTGAATTTTCGTTCTTTGTATTGTGTTCGTATTGAAACAAATCAAAGGCATAAAAAAATGGGCATAGCTACACTTATTAATGAAGTAAGAGAATTTGGTGATTTTGAATTTTATCCAACATTAGATTCAGACATTGCATTAATAAAAAAACACATCGACTTGTTAGGCTACGACAAGCCCTATTCTGTGCTAGATATTGGTGTTGGTGATGGTCGTGTGCTTAATGCAATCGCACATGAATACGGTGAAAAGTATGCAATTGAAAAATCATTGCCTCTAATTCGAGCTTTACCCGCTGATATTATGATTGTTGGCACTGATTTCATGGCCCAGACGCTTATAGATATTGAAACATCAGTTATATTTTGCAACCCACCATTTACCCAGTACTCTGAGTTTGCCTCAAAAATTATCGCGGAATCTCTAGCACCGGACGTATATTTAATTTTGCCTACACGCTGGAGTAATAACCAAGCTATAAAAGATGCATTGGCACGCCGTAAAGCAACCTTCACTATACTAGGTAACTCTGACTATCGTTCAGCAGACCGACCAGCACGATGCACCGCAGACGTCATTCATATAAGCTTATCTAGTTGTGCTTCACGACGATGGGATAGAGCCACCGTTGATGTAGACCCTTTTGCAGCATGGTTTTCAGATAACTTCGATATAGATGCACAAGGTAGTGCTGCAAGAAAAGCAGACTCGCTCCATCAGAATGTGCAACCTGATAAATTTGAAATAATAGCTGGTGGCGACCTAATAAGTACATTGGTAAGCCACTATGATGCCAGTTTAGAAAAGCTTATTATCACTTATAAAGGCTTAGAACATGTAGATGGAAGTATTTTAGATGAGCTTAACGTTTCGATCGACTCTATTTATGCTGCTATTAAACTTCGTATTAAATCTTTAAAAAACAAATACTGGAAAGAGCTATTTAATCGCTTTACTCCAATAACTGATAAGTTATGTACTAGCACTCGAGAAGAGATGCAAACCTTGTTGATGAAGAATGTTAACGTTGACTTCACGAAAGAAAATGCTTATGCCATAGCTGAATGGGCAGTAAAAAACGTGAATAAATACATAGACTCACAATTAGTATCTGTTTATGAGAGTTTAATTGGCGAGTCTAACATTACTTTGTATAAATCAAATCAACGAACATTTGGGCGCTCTGAATGGCTTTATAATAGAAAACCATCCGGGTTAGATAGATTTGCATTGGACTATCGAATAATTACAAGTAATTATGGCAATTTTGGCGGCTATTCATTTGATAGAATAAATGGGCTCTCAAAAAGTTCTGCAAACAAAATAGATGATCTAATTACTATTGCACACAACTTGGGCTTTGATACGCTAGGCCAAGAGCGAGCAAGTACCGTTGAAGAGTGGGAACCAGGTAAGCTTAGAACATTCCATTACTTCGATCACACTGCTCAAAAGAAAGTTGTATTATTCACTGCTCGGGCATATCAAAACGGTAATATACACCGCAAAATTAATCAGGGCTTTATAGCGCGCCTTAATGTCGAATTTGGTAGGTTACGAGGATGGATAAATACCCCAGAACAAGCGGCCGAAGAAATAGATGGTGTTGATATTGATTGTGCAAAGCAGGCTTTTCAGAGTAATTTAAAAATAAACGTGGGTACTCAGTTTTTAAAATTAAACTAACGTAATTGTGATTGAAGGGGCTTAACAAAATAAGTCTTAACTTAATCTGTCAGATTTAATTAACGGGACTTAATCAAATCTGACAGTCGCATATGTGCCATAAGCCGACTATCAGCCGTAACTCGTTTCTGCCCCTTTTCAAGTTTGAGCAACAAAACGGTGGTAAATCCCGCCAGAAAATAGCCCTACTTTTACTAATGGCACACCGCGCAACATCGATGCACGGAATCTCCCAATTCCTTTCAAAAATAGGCTTCCTGAGTAAAAAATCTGCCTGCATTGTTATGCATGTCCACTGGTATCAATACCATCGTAATGGAGACTTTAAGTTGTAGCATTTTATAATTAAGCTAGTCGCGAATTAAGCCGTGTTTCGCTCAGATAAGGGCTTTACTTGACGGTGTTTCGAACATCAATAGCGACAGAGTAAATGGTTTTATTTTCAATAACTTGAAGCTTTTTAAGCCCTTTGGCATAATCTCTTTTCCTGCCGTCAAAAACAACCAAATACCCTAAATTAGAACCCGTATTATTTTGATAGTGAATTATCTGATCTTCTCCTGATATTGCGTAAGAACTTGAGTATGAAGGGCCACACATTTTAAGCTCCACAACTACCTTTAGGCCGCCAGCAAGTAAAAGGTATAAGTCAACGAAGCCAGCTCCAGCACGGTGCTCCTGTATTATTTGTATGTTACTTTGTCCAAACTTTGCTGATAAAAATGTAATAAGAAGCTGTTTCCCAATTTCTTCTGGGTTCTTGTTCCACTTATGACCTCCTTTCTTATCAGATTGCCAAAAGTGCATCCTATTTTGAGAAGATACTGTAGCTGAGAACTCGTTTAGAGCAGCAAGCATACCATCACTGGTAATTTGAACGACAACTTCAGGTTTGAAACTAGTAGCAATCATGCCTTTGGGCATCTTGATAAAGCACTCTTCCTTTAATTGCTGTAGACCTTCTGTATCTGGGTTTGCTTTATTAAAGTATTCTAAAGCTTCGTGATACTTATGCTGTTCGTAAAGAGCCTTACCGTACCCAAAACACATATTTGGTAATTCACCCAACAACTTGATTCTTGAACTAAAAAGCTTACAGGCTTTCTCCCATTGTTCACTTTCCATATAAAGTCCTGCTAGGTTGTTTGCTGCTGGGTAGTTATATGGATTGGCATCAAGAGACTTCAGGTAGCTTGCTTCTGCGTCAGTTGTTAATCCTTGCTCTTGATATATGAGACCAAAATGAAAATGGACTAAATCAACTACCCCTCTATCGTCCTTCTCTAAGTGTCCCAGTGCCGCATCTAAGAAGTCTATTGAATCTGTAATTGAATTAGATGGATTGATAGATTCTTTGAGTAAGACCGTCCCAATTAAGCCAGAGTTACCAAACGCCAATACATCATCTAAAATTTCCTTACTCAGTTGATCATGTTCATCGTAGTAATCAGCAACTTTAGTTTGAAGATTGAATAACTCATCATCAATAGTTGAACCAATGTCCACAGCCAACTGATTGTAGCGATTAGCTTTGTCTTGAATGCCAAGTTCTAAAGCATATTGAGCTGCCATCATGTACGAAGTATGTAAATTGATTTCAGCACCAAAAACACCTTCATCTAAACCAATTGCATCTTCAATAGTTTTTAAAGCTTCTAGTTTACTTCCTAGCTTATGCAAATATGTGGCTTTGTCCTGTAAGAGGTGGGCTTTTCCGTGACGCTCAAGCAAGTCATCTGAATCTACTAATTTTAAACAAGTTTCCAATGTTTCTAATGCTGAAGATTGTGACTCTTTAGCTTGTAGCTTAGAGAGTTGCAGTAAATTAGTAATCGCACCCTTTTTCTGTCCTGCTTCAAGAAATTTGTCTGCACTTAATCGATGATATCGAGCGATATCCTCTTCGTTGGTGGCGAGATCTGCTAAGCCCTGATAAGCAACTGCTGTATTCCTTGGTGAGGCATTTTCTCTTTTTATCAACTCTTGATACTGAATTACGGCCAGATTCCTCTTGCCCTCTTCTTTAGCGTATCTTGCTCTCTCTAAAATGAAGCCTTCCAAGTAACTATCATTTAGATTTTCTGAAAACTCACTTTCCAAGAGTTCAACATACTTAATGACTGCGTTTAACTCGCCGATGATTGACGCATATCCAAGGCAAAGCGATAAGTGTGATTTCCTAAGTTCTTTATCCAGATTAGTGCTATCGATTGACTCAATAACGTCCAAAACTCGCTTATCTTTTAGTTTAGTGATAAAGAATGCATTCTGTAGCAGTAAGTCTATTGCTTCCTCATGTAACCCTTCTTCAATCTTACTTTGAGTATCCACAAGAGTATCATGTGCAATCTGACTTGGTACTCCTTGTAACGACTCATGGATTTTTCTTCCAATATCCAAGGCTTCTGGAGATTGAGCATCAATTGTTCCTAGTGGTTTTGAAGCCGAGGAAGAGGTATAAGTTATCTTGTGTTCAGATTGAGAATGTTCTTTCATAGGGCTTATTGTTTCCATACCATTAGCTATCTTCTTTATATGCATATAGTAACACCGATATCGGTGCTAAGTCGCTAATTCTAGCGCCTGTGCTTAGAGTTACTCTTGACATGTTTATCAGTTTATCAGTTTATCATTATCTGTATTAAACAGTGCTCAATAGGTAGGTTATTCGGCTTCTATGAGTAGCCCTCCCAATAGTTGCTACAAATAGGTGATGACTGAATAAAATAGATACTTTGCGGTCACATGAGAAGTCAAAAGATGATATGAAATCTAAAGCATTAATGTGTTCTAACACCGAATAGGATAATGGTACTTCATGAACTGACGGGTTACATGCATACCTTTTAGCAAGCTCTGCATAAAGTAAGTCTGGCACAACAGATGACAGCTTTTGTCCAGTTCTGCGCGGATCTGCCTCCAATAGTAACGGTGGCTGAGTACGCTTTGCGACTAAAAGTTATCCGAAGGGTGGATTTGAGCTGAAGGCGCCCAACTCGGTTCTGTCCAAAAACGAGTTTAACCGACCGTCTGCTTCTCGCTCATAGCTGCCTGTCAGGCAACAGCCTAATAGGATTCATCGAAACTGTAAGCTTAAATATGAGCTACTACATTCAATCAGCTGAAAAACACTCTACTCGACTCGAGTGTACGTTTTGTCTTTAAGTACACGTTTAACCTGAACGACGTTTTTCGCACCGATTCGGTTACAAATTTCTTCAGCAGGGTATTCTTTACCAAGTTTGCGTATCGCTTGAACCTGCTCAGCAGATAATCTACCATCGCGTCCACAGATCTGTGCTACAGCCCACTCGTTGTCGCGCCACTTCTCTGCTACCCAAGGTGCGGGGAGACCTTTTCTCGGATGATGCTTAAGCCATCCACTGAGAATTACACTCCTATCATCTGGCATTGGAATAGCAGAGTTTTGAAGCAATCCATTCTCACGAAGGTACAACAAACCAGATTTTCCACCAGGGATCATATTTAAACGTCGTTCATCGTCCCAATGTCCTTCAATCAGGAATTCCTCAGCCTCATACAGTTCCTCAAGATTATCAGTGATGCCCATTACTTTGTGATGTAAATACGTAACCTTCCCGGACTTAGTTTCTTCTCGAAACTTCCGATGAAACAATAGATGACTTCCACTTTTGATTGCGCGTTTATGTTCAGCCCATCGTTTCTGCCAGCTTCGGGTTGTCAGCCCAACGTAAAAATATCCATCATTAGGGTATGAACCACCATTGCCAAAAATATGTTGGTATAAAACATACGATTTTTTTGGAAAATATTTTGGTGTTAGTAGGAAATGAGCAGGTATTGAAAAAACTAGACTTGGCTGTTTGATCAGGGCTTCATCTATTGTAATCAAACCACGCCTTGCCGCCTCAAGAAATAATGGGTCGGTTACCAACTCTACTTGAATTATTGGAGGAATTGTTTTCTCATCACTTTCAAGCTCCTTCCCCGACAGATACTTTGTCTCTCTTACGACTGTCCGATGATCTGGCTTTAACATTTTTAGTGGAGCAATAAATCCAGGTATGTTTTTCATAAAGGTAATATGGATCACAGGGATTACCTGACCCGGTTGAAGTCTAAATATCCCCTCTGGATTTCGCGCCACCTTAAACCACTCTTTGCCGTAAGGTTGGGATTGTATGAAATGCTTCAAAAGAGCTTCGACCTCTCTGAGACGAGAAATTAATGGCTTTGGAGCCAAATGTTCCCACCATAATTTGTTCAATTTCAGCATATTTTCTACCTATCTCGGACTATCATTGAACCAGTAAACAGCTTACTGAACTCCATGATGGTGGCTAATAATGTTATTGTAAAAAATTAGGGTTCAACTCATCAAAACAGGACTTAGTTTAACTTTATCAGCGTTCGATTATCGCTCTAAGCTGAAGTACACTTAGAGGAAGAAGCGGTCGTTAGTAACGTTCTGTTATGTTTTTTACTTTATACGCTGTACTTTGGCCGATGTACCCGCGACATGCATAACATTACCACCACCTGGGTTATAAATGAGAACTTCAGGTCGGTGAGCATATTTATACTTATATTTATAGTGAGATTGTTGCCAGACCTGTCCATTTTGCAACTGATAAGATGTGTCTCCTTCCCAACCTTTGAAATCTCCATTTATTCTACTTTTAATGACACCTTCTATTTGACGAATCGAGACAATTTCGTTTTGACCATCGACCTGAAGATAAAGCCTGCCATTACGCCGAAGAATATGCACCAGAGGACAATAAGAATAGTAATACCAGTACTTATATTCATCTTGAACCCAGCATGTCCCATCCATTAATTGAAATAAAACCTCGTCATCAAAACCTTCAAATTCCCCATCAACTTGAGAAGAATGTACAATCTCATACCCTTGCATGATATCTCCTTAAAAAACATAATAAGCCTGTAGAATTACTCGCTTTAAATTTGTCCAGTTTCATTAGACCATTACAGATTAAACCTCGCCTACTCGAAGGATATTACGAAAGTCATTTTCAACCTCGCTTCGTGCCTTGCCCATTTCTCTGTTGACCTTATCAAAAAGGCTCTGCAGTTCATCAGTAACACCGGCGGCAAGACTTTGATTTGAATTTATAACGACCCTTGCCTGATCTAATGTTTGCGCGGCTGCTACATAAAAGCTACTTATATTTTTTGCTATATCCTTAGAAAAATATATTTTATTCTTTTCAAAGTGCTCTATGAAAGCATCAAACCTAGGCAAGGCTAATTCATATGCCTCACTTTTTGATGGTTTTTCTCTGCCAAAGTAATCTGGACGGATGGTATCAAAAATGGCTTCATGCATAGCGACTAATAATTTGTAGTTTTCGTCTATGATAGTAGCTCTTTTTTCGATTAAGTTTGCATGCCCTAAATGCGCTGCATGCCTTTCAATTTGTAATTCGTGTTCTAATGATTGAGCTATTCGTGCATGTTCAGCTTTCAGTTCTGCGATAAGAACATCAACAGCGGCTTTCTCACGTAAGTGAATTCTATCTTGCCATACTTTACCTAACCAGCCTGCTAAACCAGCAATAAAAACTGATGCTCCACCTAGTTGTGTAAGTGTAAGTTCAAAAACTTGATCCATGTATATAACTACTCCAATAAATGAAAGAGGTTTAATTAATTTAATAGTGCGCTCATCGCGCATATTTCTGCTGACACCGCGCTCACTTATCTACTTTATATTGTTTTAACAAATAACCTAAGGTATTACTATCACTAAGTATTCTAAATTTTTTAGGTAAAGTTAAGCGAATCAATATGCGCGCAGCGCTCATTTTCATGAATATATGCGCAAAGAGCAGTTTAACGAATCAATTAACGACGATATTTAGCCAATCTCAATGACCGGTTCTCGCTCATATCTGTCAGATAAATCTAAACCTATTAGTCAAAACTGTAAGATCTGGTATGAGCTAATTCACTCAGACTCACCTTTTTTAACAGGTTTAATGGTTCTTCATTGAATTGACAATAAAAAAGCCGGCAACAGGGGCCAGCTTTCTCTATTTCAAACATAATCATGTATCTATCACCAACTTACTTTATTAACTATAAGCGATTAAACAGTTGTTTTTAATGCTGTAGCAATGAGTATGATTTAACTGCCTGTGCTTTAAGAATCTTTTAGCAATATAGCCTCTGCCATCTCAACAATTTCAGCTCGTGAATGTAAACTTGGTTTTATTCCTGCACTTTGAAGCGCTAGGTTATCATCACTTAGTTCTTTCGTTCGTAGCGTTTGCCTAGTGCTTGCAATATCTCCCCATCTGACACAGTTAAGCCTCCTAAGCACATATCTTTATCTACAATCAAATTCCCTAAGCTATGAACTAACTCACCAACGGCACATGATAGTTTTTGTTGATCTGTAAACATTTCAAACTCCTTTTTATCTTAATTTGTCACAGGCATTTAAGCTGCGCTCTTTCTTGCGGGCTGCTTGCTGAGCAATAACCCCCAGTTTGACGATATTAATTCTTTTATATGTGGGTTCAAATTTTCATCATACTTTGTAAACGCTAGTGTTCTCTCCTCTTCTTCTACTACTTTTTCAACATACTTTCTGCGTTTAATTCTAATTGATGCTGTGCATAGGTTGCTTGCGAAGTTCTTATTGTATCGTCGCGTTAACTCATCAGCAGTGCAATTTGTATTTGCCATAAAAAAGGCCTTAAGCACATCTTCACTTATACCCTTTGCTTTTGGTCGCTTTATATTGTTGCGATACAGCGTGTTTTTTATAGCTGTATCTGATTTGAAAGTTTTAAATGTTGAATTGTAAAGCTTAGTAAGCTCTGCCAAAGAATATTTATTCACATTCAAACTTAAAAACTCAACCTGAACATCAGAATATTTCGTATTGTTAGAATTTTTCATAATAATTACCTTTAAGAAAAGAACAGAGCACTAATTTATACAATATGAAAAATCAGGCTACTAAACTAGAATGGTCAAATTAGGCGTGGCCTCATGCTTCGCCTAATGTGTTATTAAACATTTAATGTTTTGGTGAAGTGTTAATATCTTTTATGCATACAAGCTCTTTAATCATTTTACGAGCACTCTGCAAATCAGTCATGTAAGAGTGTATTGCACCAAGCAAATGCTCTGTAGTGACGCCTTCTAAAATCAAAGGGAAACAAAAGCAAAGCTGATTTTCATTGTTAATGAATACTTTTAAAAGCTTGTACCGTAGATTGAACTCAGAAAGTAACTGATAATCAAAGAATGAAAAATTCTTTACTCTGCTTTCAAAATAAAGGCTACTAACGGTTTCTTCACCACTCCAACTGGTAACCGCTTCAAGAGGTCTGACGATTAAATCGAAATAGTCTAATTTATACAAAATTCTGTTTTTTTCATAAATTGCATCCTCAAGAACAACCTCTTCGATTAATTGTGTAACATCAAACATCGTAACGTTCTCAATTATTTCGCCGGGCTGGTAGTGCCCAGAAGACATTATTTGGCACAGGTCTTCATTCAGATCTGAACCAAATGGATTACTATCTTTATCAAAAGATTTTTTATTCATAAAAACACCCATAGAAAACATGCAACTAAAAAAACAGTGACTAATATTGGCTCACCAATAGTGTTGGTTTTAGTTACTAATAAAAATTTAAACCGCTTATTCGTTATCGGGTAGTACAGAGGAATCCCGCTATCAGTAAGATAATCACCAACCAAATGCATTGCATAGCCGAAGCAAAGCCATAGCAGCCAGTACGGAGCAGATTGCCCATATAAAAGCAGAATAACGACCAAGGGGATTATGCTGTGTGTCAGTCCTCGATGGCCGAAAATAAAGCTTATTGGAATAGAGATAAATTTAAGCCGCTTACCGATGAACGAACCTGGATGATCAAGATCGTTCAACGAAGCGCCAATTAAAGTTAATGCTCCACCAAGTATTAATTGTGAGTTGATTTGTTCGAATTTATCACTCAAAAAGTCTAAAGCTACGAGATAGCCACCAGCCGCTATTGCAAGGTGGCTTTTAAACATCATTGCCTTTAACCTTTAGTAGAATTGTTTTTAGTTTCAGTGCTTGGATTTAAAGCTTTTGTACGAGCTTCAATTAATTCTAATTCACGGTTGTGCTCAGCTTGAGTGGCTTTTTCCTTCTCAGCACGACGCTTACCTAAGCGTCTTTCCAAGTCATCAAATTGCTTTAGAACAGCGTTATTATTACTCTTCGCTTTCAATTGCTGTAATGCTTTATTAAATTCTTCATACGGCAACTTCAGTAACGTATACGCGTGGAATTGACCGTTAATAGTCGTGAGCTTTTGAGATACTACTTGGTAACCCACTACCGGTATCGAATCTACTATTTGGTCGATTAAAAATGTAGTTTGCGTATTAACTTCACCGCTTGCACCACCTTGCTCAAACGAACGTTCTGAACCAGAGAACTCTTGGCCTGTTTGCTTAGCCAATTCAAATTCAGCCTGTAATCGTGCGGCACGACGAGAATGATTAAGTTGTTTTGATTGTGCAATACCAACACCATAAAACCCGGTTGAATCGGACGCTGGTGGTGAGAGTACCCACTCAGGTAAAGCTTCAAGTTCTTTTTCTTGCTGTACAGTTGATTTTTCTAGTTGCGCAGCTTCGTTTGCAGCTCGTTGATTTTCAAGTGCTTCAAGTCTATCTGCCATATCATCATTTGATGAACAACCAGATAAAATAGCTAGACCTATCGCTAGCGAAGTTATTTTCAATTTCATGGATGTATACCTTGTTTTAAAGTTGAATATTAACATCGAGCAACAACAATTTATAAAATTACAGCTACCCAAAAACTACATTGTAAATTTTTTAATCTAATTCTATAACTGAGCCACTGTAGCGGCTTAACCATTTCCCCGTGCGTTTACATTCTACGAATTCATCTTTGGCTTGATGCATTTCTTCAAACGCTTTAGCAAGGCGAGTATCTTTAATTTTGAATAGTTGGCAATAATCTGCTGACGCATATTCGACAGTAACAAACAAAAAGCGACGAATATAAATCCCCACCAAACTTGCTACATAAGTATAAAAAGCTTGCTGTAGGTCGTATTTCAACGAGCGCATTTGTCTTGAAAAATCATCTGGATTAGCAGAGCGAGTAGTTTTTACATCAGCGGCTTCATCATCAAACCTAAGCCAATCGAATTTTACCTTCAAAAGTAAACCTGAACGTGGGCAGCGTGAAATAATGGCAACTTCTGGTAAGCCATAATTAATGTATGCATCAGCTTGTGGTTCATTTTTTAAAGATTTAACAATTCGTATAGCGCTATCCCACACTTGGCCATCAACACCAAGCTTACCGCCATACAATGTTTTTTCTTCGCCTTCTATTACTGCGGTGCTTTGTGCGCCCTCTTTTTCGCGATTAAGTCGTAGTAAATGTTCAAAAACTCTAGCATTTGGATCGTGTTGAACCAATCGCTCAGCTTTAACAGCCTTACTTCCTGTTGTTTTTAGGTTAAGCCTTTCCAGCTCAGCTTTGATTTGCGCCTCAGTATGTAATGCATCTGGCTCATCAATAGGTAGTAATTCTCTAAAGTATTTATTGTAAAAGTCTTCGGGCTCAAGAATCAGTTCATGGCCAAGTGTGCCAGCATCTAATGTGCGTTGAGTTTGAAGGGTGCGCTTAACCTCAATACCTGATAAGTATCTACGGTAATAATGAGGCGGTGATTCCTTAAATTCTTTAAGTTGAGATGAACTTAAAGCAGGGAGGCTATGATACAAATCGTTAGGCATATTAATATAAATACCTTCAATTAACTCGCCTTGAGAATCAATATAGTTAGGCTCACCGTTAGCATCGAAAGCTTCTATGGCTTTTTCTACCCAATTACTTAACTTAGGTGCAAGTTCTTCATTTGAGATAGCATCTTGAATCTCATCAAGACCATAATTTAATTGTTTTGCTGCTGACATTGGTTTAACCCTTTAACTATTTATGCCAACCATAATGCCATAGATAGAAATTCAGGCTACTAACCTATAATTGCATATTAATCATGTGGTTATATTTCATATAAACTACATCTAATCAGCACGAATTTCTTACAGTATATAATATTGATTACACAATTATGGTGTTACACACCAAGATTATGTAACGTATACGGCATTGATTACACAATTATGGTGTTACACTCCAAGATTATGTAACGTATACGGCATTGATTACACAATTATGGTGTCACACACCAAGAATGTGTAACGAACACGGCATTGAACACACAATTATGGTGTTACACACCAAGAATATGTAACGAACACGGTATTGAACACACAATTATGGTGTCGTACACCAAGAACATGTAACGAATACGGTATTGAGCACACAATTATGGTGTCGTACACCAAGAACATGTAACGAATACGGTATTGAACACACAATTATGGTGTTACACACCAAGAAAATGTAACGAATACGGCATTGAACACACAATTATGGTGTTACACACCAAGAATGAGTAACGTATATGGTATTGATTACATAATTATGGTGTTACACACCAGGAATATGTAACGTATACGGCATTGAACACACAATTATGGTGTTACACACCAAGAATGAGTAACGTATATGGAATTGATTACATAATTATGGTGCCGTACACCGAGATTATGTAACGTATACGGCATTGATTACATAATTATGGTGTCGTACACCAAGATTAAGTAACATATATGGCATTGATTACATAATTATGGTGTCGCATACCAAGAACATGCAACGGTAAATATTCATTAAACAATTACGGTGTGATACACCAAAAACATGTAATGTGTAAAACGTTGAATACACAATCATGGTGTTGAACACCAAGAATATGTATTGTATACGGTATTGAACACATATTTATGGTGCCGCACACCAAGAAGATGTAATGTAACTAGTATCGATTACACAATCTTGGTGCCACACACCAAGAAGATGTAATGTACAAAGCATTGAATACACAATCTTGGTGTAAAATATTACATTATTAGATTAAAATTATGTAGAACCAAACAATAGTGGCGTCCGACAATGAGTAAAAAGCTAAGTGATATACCTATTTCAAGAACTAACTTACCTAAACATATTAAACAAGGTCATAAATTAGTATTTAGTCGGAAAGACTTATCACCACGCGAGGCCGATTTATTTGCTCTAATGATGGCTCAAATGAAAAGCTCTGACTGGGTTAAATCAACACCACAATACACTTACACTGCCAACCAATTATCTGAATGGTTAAACATTGATTCTAAACATATTGGTTCGGTGTTAGCTCCGGCTGCAGAAAGGCTTGCAGGTTATAAAGTGGGTATCAAAATTGAATCTGAAACTGGAGATGATGAATTCGACTACAAGCCACTGTTCAAAAATATTAAATATAAAAAGGGGCTACTAACGATGGTTCCTAATGACATGCTTGAGAGTGAATATATTGAATATCACCATGGTTTCGCACTTATAACTACAAAAACATTCTTAGATCTAAAACAAGAGTATTCAAAGAGGCTATACGAGTTACTAAGCCGCTTTAAAAAAGATGGATTTGAGATGCATTTTATTAAGGTTGATATACTCAAAGGCTTATTTGGATTACTCGATGAAAGAGGAAAACTAAAAAAGAATAAAAGCTCATTTAAAAACAATGGTGTTTTTATGCAGCGATGCATAAGAGATAGTATTGATAGATTAAGCAATCACCCTATAGTGCGGAAAGAGCTGCTATTTTTGGAAAGCAAAACAGGTGATATTGGGTATGAAGTTAAAACACAAGGCAATCGCATATCTGAAATTAAATTTCTTATCAAATGGCATGAGAAAGGCACGTACAAAGAGTTGAACACCCAAGACGCTCTTCAAACAGTGAAAGAAATGATTGCTAAAAAAGTTACTAATAAAGAGAAACTTAGTGTTCCCGAGTTAACTAAACTTTTAATGGCGTATCGTTATTTAGAAATAGATGAAGAAGCTGATAAAGTAGAAAAAGCATTGCAATCATATACAGAAAAAGAAAATGTTGAAAAGAGTGTAACTGAAGATGAGAAAAGTGAACTTGAGTCACTGTTAGAGCTAACTAAAGGTTTAGATTACTAATATTTAGACACCATAAATGTGTTAACTAAAAACCAGTTAAGTGATCAGTAACACCATTAAAGTGATCAGTAACACCAGCATTGTGATCTCAACCACCAACTTTGTGATCACCACCACCATAATTAAGATCTAAAGTGTCTTTTTTTACATTTAAAATCAAGTAGATACGAACCCTATAGTTTTATATCTCTTTCTAGTATTTATACATTAAATAGAATTTATAGGGTTTGTGGATATGTGTATAACTTTTAACAAGCAATAAATCCCAATCTGTAGTCAGAATTTTCAAATATGTTTAACTACTGAAAAAACTGGAGGCAAACAATGTCACATAACAACTACATCGATTTATTTTTAAATAAAGAATTTAGAGCTCAACTTATAGCTACGTATCAAACTAACAAAATTGACCGTTCATTTGATGTGAATGAAATCAACAGCCAATTGCGCGAACTCTTTGCTTGGATAACATCTCAAGTCAACAAACAAAAATTGTATAGCAACCGTAAGCCTAGCTTTGACAGCATAAAACCTAAAGAATTAGCCCGCTGCATTCTTGAAATAGCCAATATGGGTCTATCTATTAATCCATATGACAAAGAGGCCTATTTATTTATTCATTGGGAATCTCACTGTGAACAAGTATTCCCGACTGTTAAAATTGGTATCCAGGGCATGAATCAATTTTACGGCGCCTGTTCCAAAATCAAATCTACCAACTTCAGTGTTGTGCATGATGGCGATCAATTTGAATGGTACGGTGAAAACACGCCACCGCGATTCATTCACTCATATACAACCGATGGTAACGCCATTGTAGCCGCTTTCTCTGTTATAACCTTTACGGATGGTACATTCTATTGCTCGTACATTGGAACAAGTGAAATTCAGTCTATTATTTCTGATAAAACACATATGGCAGATGATGCTGGAATAAGTGCTTGGGTTAACTTTACCAGTCGCTGTGTGCGCAACGTGATCTTACGCAGGACATTTAATAGTCTCGCAAACATCTTGGGCTTACTACCGAATAACAGAAGTATTAATGACTCTGGTGTTGTAGTTAAAGTTGAACAACAAACGCCGAACGTGCCACAAACAACAAGTTTGACTGAAGAATCAGTGAGTGATGAGGATTTTGCCGCCCTCTTGGCTAATCAATTAGAACAGTAGCCAGATTATTGAGATGACCTATAGTGGCCATATCAACATGATTAATTAAAAGGTAACTATCGTGCGTAGAATTATTATAGCTATAGCTGAGCACTACAAAAGTAATAAAACAGCAAAAATCACACAGTTTGTTCAAGGAGAATATAACCGTGTAATTATTCACGAAAACACACCTATTTCTTTGCACGAGGTCAATGAGTCGGACATTTTACTTGCCCTTAACGAAACATTGTTAAAGTTAGAATTGGATTTAAGCGAATTACTTGATTTTGTGAGTGTAGTGCCTGCAATTGATCGCAATACCAAACAACTCACTGCTGTTGTTGAGCTGAAATCAGCTTATTTTCGTCACCTAATTAACTCTAGTACGAAGACAAAGGTTCATGAGGACTTTATTTTATACACGACTGATATGTACCAGCTTTGTGGCAACGATAACCATATTAATTATCGTGAGTTACCTAAAAAGCCAAACAGTGAAGTTATCGCTGCATGTATCAATTTCAATATAGATAAAAGTAAAGGTTCGTGTGGACTCTCTCTTAAAGAGCTGGAAGCAATTAAGAGACTCTACATAGATATTAAGTACGGCGGTTTCAATGTATTTAATGATGATGAATGGCTTGATATATACAAAGCATCAACATACAGACGCGCACTAGAAGATGACGCATTACAATGCCCTGAAAAAATTCTTGGTAAATCTGTGACTGCTAAGTACAAAGTAGCGGTAGAAATGCATAACGTATTTTTCCGCAAACAAGAAAGAGCTGATTCTTTAATTAAGAATGACTTTGGTCGAGTTATTGGTAGAAAAACTAACCTTTTCTCCCCTGCTGAATTAATTCAACAGAAAAACTTACCGCGTTATGGTGCATTTAAAATTGCTGCATCGCGTGGTCAAAGTGCCACTAGCTCTCTCGATAATAATGAGGTTACTTTAGATCCATTTGATTTCGGAAATTTCAATCATGAAATATTGGTTAATAACAAACGCAGTGAGATTGAGCCAGTACAAACTATATCACCGGCAGAGCATGAACATATGGAATCGTCTGAAGAACTTATTGTGAGCGACTTTCTTTGTTAAATAATTAAAAGTGAAATAAATGAATATTAAAACTCGTGTCATATTAAAATGTAATGAAAATGAGCGCAAATCAGTACGCATAATGGTGTATGAGAACGACTCTGAGTTTTTCATACGTTTGGATCTGTGTGGTAAGGGTTTGAACTTTGAGTATGAAGAATTTACCGCAGGTGACTTTAAACTTGAACATTTGGCTTATGAACGCCTTGAAGAAGAAATTACATGTTTAGAGCAAATTGATTTTGAAGTTGCCAAACGTAATGACAATTCAATCCAAACATTTGAGCTAGAGCAGCTAAAATCGAAGCCTATCATGCCTCTATCCTACTCAAAGTTAGATGACAAGCAAATCAATGGCCTAGCTAATCATCCATGCTTAGAAGTCTATTCAGGCATTCAGTCAGTCGTTGTATTTGATGAATTTTACAATGTTAGATTCTATCCAGCTAACAAGATTGGTATTGAAGGGGCTGCACTCCCTTTACCAACGACATATACGAACATGATCAAGGCTGGTTTTAAGCGACTTGGCTTGGGTTACACTATTGTGGAAGGCTTCTATTCAACAAGATTTGGTTTTACAGCCGTTGATGCTGCGATAGTGAATGGTAAAAAGCTAATAGATGTTCCTTACAGCGAACGTTTTAAACTAATGAATAGCTTTGTAAGTAAGGTTAATTCCAGTTTATTTAAAACTGGTGACTTAAAAATCTCAAGTCGTACTAATTTAGGATGCAGCGCATACTCAGTTGTGCACAGTTCAGTTTTATTCCTTAAAAAAGAAAATTCAGTTCCATTGTCATTGATGAATGACGTTGATAGTCAAATTGATACTCTTATTATTGATGATTTAATGCCTGAGCGTGCCTCTTTGCACTTAGATGGGGAGTTTATCGAATGTTTGAATGTAACTACTGGTGCTATATGTAAAAGACCTAGTGTGTTTTACAGTCGGTCTAATTACAATTTTTTTGAATATGCTAGTGTTGCGTGTGTTCGGACTGAAAATGATGAAAGGGAGCCTCTGATCTTTTTCTAACCAAGGCCATATCACGTTGCACTATTTGTGATAAAAGTTGCGCAGAAACAGTAAAATCCTCAATGGTTTTACAAAGATTATCACACCGAACCCCGCCATATAAATCAAAATACCGACGCGCCTCTAAATAGTTCTTATCTCCATCATGAACGATTAAAAGTTTTATATCGTGGTTGCGTTCGTTTTGTTCGTTTACCCATTGGTATGGAAGTGATGACAACTCACAGAGTCTTATACGCATAAGAAATTGTTCTATGTAATTATCATGATGCCATTGCCCCGAAACAGAGTTTAAAACTATATAACCCGCCTTTGGTCTGTCTATAGTAAAGTGATACCCACTGGCCTTAGAGTAATTAGCACATATTTTAACTTTGCGCCCTTTAAATGCATTTTCTAAGAAAACCATCATTTCCAAGCTTGAAACTGCATCAATTATACTGTCCTGGTTTTCAAAGTATGAAACCCCAGCTTTTATAGCTTCAACATGTTCAAATATATCTACACTCATACAACTCCCTATGGACTAAATTCAAGGTTACAGACTTCTTTAGGGTTGGTTTCCCCGGATACCTTTGCCCATGCTGCAGCAGCAATGTATGAACTCTTTGAAATGTCTTCTTCAGAAAAACTGAGTATTTCAACACGAACCCCCATCGACGTTTGAATTAATTCAGCCATCACAGGCTCTGGTGTTAGTACAAATTGAAGTAACTCTTTGGTCATCTGAATGTCGATGTTAGAACATGCAATAGCCTTGGCGTAACAAGATAAACTAAGCAGTAAGGTTTTATTTGTTATTTCAAACAAGTTACTACTTTCGTTTGCCTTATTTAAATTCATTGCTTCTAAAAGTGCTTTTCTTGTATTGGACTCAATTTTTATGAAAACTTTCTTCCAAAAATCATTTAGCTTGACGCTAAGCGATTCAATTTCCAAATGGAGTGCGATACCTTGCATACATTTTTGACCAATACGAGCTACGCACTGGGCTGGGTCAGTTATAGGCGTTCTTCTTTTGTATCTTACCGACTTATTAGCTATTTCAATTATCTTTGATAGCACTGCGCCATCCGTATGAGCCAATTGTACTATCTTTGCAGTGTTGTAATCCTGGTTAAAGCATGCATTCTTTAATTCAGTTATCACCTTGTTATTAGCTTTAACCAAGCTGCGGCCAGCGCCAAAAAGACGCCGGACCTCCAAAACAACAAGGGATTCATTACTCAAATTTAACATTCAATTTTCACTATTTACTGACGGTTGTCTTCTAATACCATTTGGTCAATTGCATCCATGAAAGAGTAACCGTCATCAATTAACTCCTGCCTGCGCTGCTTTTCGTCGGCATTAGTGGTTAAGGTAAGCTGTATACGTCTATCAGTATATAATCGACAGACTTGTGATTGTCCTTCATACTTTATAAAAATCTCTGAATAAGCAACATCTGTCCTAGACGGATCAGGTTGTACCGTATGTGTTGATTTTATCAGTTTAAAATCTAATTCACTACCAGAGTATGCTTTCTCATTCTGTAGTTTTTCAACGGCCTCTTCTCTTTGTTTAAGTAAAAGTAGCCAATTTGAGTTATCAAGTATCGCTCGACCTACATCTGAGCTATAACCATCCATGACAGATTGAGTGATAAGCCCACCAGCAGCATTATATTTTCTGAAGCGTCGCCAAGCTGTTTCTAAGAATTGACTAAAAAAACCAAGCCTTGCTTTTGTTGCTTCATCGCCCTTCAAATATTCCCACGCCTCGTCAAGCAGGAACATCCGACGACGTGCTTGCCCACCAAGGTACATTGTTTGCTGTATTGACATAATTACAGACATTAACGCAATTGTTTGTAAGTGAGGGTCGCCTTTTAGCTCTTCGAGCTCAACTACCACTAAGCGAGAAGAGAAATCGACTGGCGGCTTTTCGGGATCAAAATATGCGCCATAGTAAAACCCTTTACAAAATGGTTTAAGCTGGTGGCCAATTTCTCTCACTGCTTCATGTTCACTTTTTAAACACAGTTCATAGTAATCATCAATACAGGCCTTATTTCCTTTGTCATTCCATAGCGCAGTTAACAGGGTCAGCATCTGCGAGCTTTGAAAGTCTGATATTTTACCTGAAGGTGCTGCCATTGTTTTTAGTTGTGCTAGACATTGTATACCTTGACCTTCTTCACCATCAAACTCATGAATATATGAGAACGGATTTAGTGTATAGGCTAAGTCTTTATTGAACACTAAGAATTGTGCTTCATGCAGCTGCTTTGCTAGGCCTTCATAAGAACGCCCCACGTCAATTACGAATACTTGAGTTCCATCATCGAAATCTTTGTTTTGTGCAGGGTTATCTGGATCATCTTGTAACTTAACGCCAGATGAAAGCATATTTGCAATGAGGTATCCCGTAAAGAAAGACTTACCAGCTCCAGAAGTAGCTGCAATATAAAAGTTATAGTTAGTCTGTGATTTAAAAAAGTCGATATTTACCAGCTGACCTAATCGTGATGTTAATAATAGTCTAGGTTCCGAGGTGTTTCCCGCCCAGCTCCCCATATGAGGGGTTAAAAAAGGAAGTGCTTTTGAAGTACACACATTATAACGGCCAGAGAGATTAACAACTTCTTCGCTAAGCCCCAATGGTAGTGAGCTTATGAACATCGGTACTGTGAAAAAATTATTATCAACCAGCGTACAACCTTTACGCTCGTAAAATGCAATAAGTTCTTCTGCAAATACGTCAGCTCGCTCTTCATTTTTAGCAAACACATTTACTTGCAGTGCATACTTAACAATAGTTGATTTTTCTTGCTCTATTTCACGATTTATATCGTTAAAGTCTTTATTTTGGAAGCGTAATCGGTCAACCCATTGCACTAACTTGCCTTTTGCCTGTGAGTTTATAAAACTACGTTTAGATTTAATATCTTTAATAGCTTTTACTGCGTCTTCATAATACATATTAAGTGTGATCATGAAGTGCTCTGTCAAAGGTGCTCCCTTACCTTCTAGCCAATCACCAAGCAAGTCCATCATTTGACCATAAACCATATTTTCTGGCATTTCAGTTACAGACAACGATTTAATGTATTCACATTCTTTATCTTTTTCATCTAGTATTTTTATGCCACTACCTTCTATCTCAACTCGCTTGCCAGGATCTAAAATCTGATCACGCATTAAGCCCGAAGATTGTGACTTTTCTTTAAAGTGCGGGCGTGTACGCCACTTGTCTTTATTGAACATGTTGAACATAACGCGTAAGCGGCGACGAAAACCTACATCATCAAGCTCTACTGCGCCTAATATTGACAGTGAGCGTAAAGCGCGCTTTTTAACATCTTTGGCTAGCGTCAGTTCATTACTAGTTGGTACAAGCTGTTTAATTGGAATTTTTATAGTAAAAATGAACTCAAAAGTTCTAAAAATAAAATCAGATTCATTTATTCCTTCGTTTGTACCCTTGCGGTAGAAATCATGAACAGCTTTTGCTATGGATGAAACTTGCTCTTGGTCTTTACCTAAGTAGCGTCCAGTTCGTGCAGCACGAAAACCATATAGCTGATTTTCAATATCAGGGCTTGAAATTAAAGATGCCTGTATAAGTGTTCCTTTGGGGAATTTTGTTTTGTAAATACCGGTTAAGCTATTTAAAATTTCACGATTGCCGCCGTTTGTGGGCATTGATCTAAATGCAAAGCCAAGATAAGGCCCCTCTAATAAAAATAATTTTTCATCCTCCCAGTATTCTAAGTACGGGAATAAATCAGCAAAAGCTTCGTGCTTTAATAATTTTTCGTTACGGCGGCGAAATGCAGACATTTTTTAAATACCCCTTTATTTACTTTTTACGATTGATTGGGTTTACAACTTCCATAGCATCGACCCCGTTTGAACGATTACGAGCACGGTTGAATTGTTCTTCACTGCGGCGTTTTACTTCTAACGGTACTACGCGAGATGGTCTGTCGTTCGCTGCCTCACCATAACTCCATCGTCTTGGTGTAACTTCAACAAATGTATATCCTGGCATATGTAATAAGCCATCCGAATCAGTATATGAGGCAATTAATACACGCATAACTTGAGCGGGCTCAAGCGTCGCTAATGGTTCAGGTGCGAGTGGTTCATTATTGCTTGGCCACTGTTCATATTGATTTTGTTGGTATGAAAATCGGGTTTGCGGTAAGACTTCCGGTGTTTGGTAATTATCGGGGGTTTGTTGGCCATCTCCACGCGCTGCATAGGTAACACCATTGTCTGTACCACGCTTACTAGATTTATTTTCTAGTTTTGTTGTTTTGTTTTGATTGGTAATAACTTGCTTTGTTTCACCATCACTCTCGTACAATGAAACGTGATTTGTATTTTGGCCATTGCGGTATGCGTTAAGCTCTTCTTGGGTTAGGTTCTCAAGACTAACGCGGTTGTTCGTTAATTTATAAACATCACGAGGGCCACCACATACTCCGCCTTTTTTTAAATTTGGACAGGTAAATTCTTCTTTACCTAGTGAGTTCACACACCCCTGAAGGCTTAAAGCACTAATGACCAATGTTAAAGTAGTTAAAAGCTTAAATTTCATTGTAAATCCCTAAATCTGAATGATTACACATGTTGTTTGTTTGAGTCAGGTAGCGTGGGCAATGGCGCGGATCAGGTTCACTGCCAATTGGTGACATACAGCCACCTAATGCACTTACCAAAATTATTATTGTTAATGTTTTAATCATAATGATCCCAACCATTTATCTAATTCAACGGGTGCGCCTTTCGACACAAGGCCATCTTCTCGTACAACATGCGGTAAATTGGTGATTTTAAAAATTTCCTGCATATAAACAGTAAACATTAAATTCTGGTCAGGGCAGCCTTCATTTGTGTCCAAGAATGATTTGCTTGTGTTGTTAGCTAAATCTTCTATTGCAAGCTCTCTATCTGGTGCACACAGAATGCTCATGCTGCGCTTTACTGCATCCTCTCCACCAATCAGCGGCATCATGACAAATACGAAATGGTATTTTTCTTTGTTAGCGTTAATCTTTGCTACAAATTCTTGGGTATGTTTAGCTGTTGGATCACCGAAAATAACCCCTTGGCGCGGTATATCAGGATTGCCAAGAACAAGTGAAGCTAGGTCTTTTTGAAAGTCGAATTTCATTTCAGATAATGGCATGCGCAATGTATCGCGCACATCGTCCACAGTTTTGAGTGTTTTTCTATGCCATACGTCTTTTATCGCTCCCTCAATAGCAAAACGACCGTCAGAACTTATTATATAACTTCCACTTTCAGCTTCGACAAAATACAAGCGTGAGACCGGCAGCTCTTGAATAGCGTTTACAGCACCGTACTTTCCAAGGTCACGTTTTGTTTGTTCTGCAAATTCTGTGCGTGACGGTAAAGGTAATTTAACTTCATCCTTATTTACTTTTTCTTCTGCAAAAACAGAACTGCTTAGAAGTGCCGCAATAATGGGGAGGGTTAGTAATTTCATTTAGTTAACGCCTTTCAGATTTTTAATTAGATCATCAACTGGCGCATATCCTCGTTGCACTAGCTGCCCATCAATTGAGAAAATGGCAGGCGTTCCACTTACACCTAAACTTAATCCCAGTGCAAATTGCTCAGGGATTGTATTTTCGCACGTACTTCTTGGCACGTTCGCTCTATGTGCTGCGGCATCTAAGGCCGCTTTAGGGTTTTCGGCACACCACACATTCTCTAATTTGTAATAAGCACCAGTGTACTGCGTTTTATTTTGTTGGTTGTATGCGCCTTGTCTTGGCCATGCTGCATAGTGGACAGTTACACCCGCTTGGTTGAAGTCTTCTACTTCATTATGAAATTTTGTGCAGTACGCGCATGAGGTATCGTAGAAAACGACTATTTCACTAGTTTCGTTTTCAGCCTTGTATGTAATAAAGCTATCTTTTAATTCAGCAATTTTCTTTCCATTTTCTTTTGCTAAACGCGCTTTAGTTAAATTAGGAAGGCCTTCTTTAGCTTCATGAACATTGCCAGCAACAATATATTTTCCATCTTTGGTGGCATAAAACACGCCTTTTTCGGTAACAACTTGCACCATATTTGGAAGTGGTGATTCTTCAATTGCGACAATTGGAATTGGTACAAGCTTTGTAAAGTTGTCTATAGCGGCTTGCAGTACGATTTCTGCTTGGCTTTTTTCAACTTTTACGCCTTCAGCATTCGCTGCTAACGAAAATGTAACGCTTAATGCAAGCGTTACCATATTCTTCATATTTAACTTCATAATTAAGGCCTATCTAATTTGATTAGGTTTATTTTTACACCCTATAAGTTGCTTGGCTAAAATTACAGAGGGTATAAAGTGCCTCTCTAATTATTTAAATACCCATTTTTAAAATTAATCTGTGAATTTAAAAACCCGATCACCCAATTACACCCTGTAACCCCATGTCTTTTCGGTTGTTAAACCTTTTAAAATTAATCTGTGAATTTAAAAACCCGATCAACTAATACGCTTGGACTTATTGACTCTTTCACGCTATTACTTTTATCCACACTAGCTAACCCCTTTATTTACGTGGGCTTCAACCTAATTCCCGTTCAGTGGTCAGGATTTCAAATAAACGTATTATTTATTTAACTTTTACGGAGAGTAGCCCTTATGTCTTTTATTAAATTACCCTGTGCAGACTTTATATCAATCTTAAACCCTATCGCTCGCCTTGCTTGCTCTAACAAAAAGAGTAACGGTGTACTTGAGTTCGCTCGCATTCTTATTACGAACAAAAGTGGCAAGCTTGCCGCTTACGCGAGTGCTTCAAATGGTGGGCAGTCTATGGCGCGTAGAATAGAAAATTTTGAAAGCGATATAGATATGTTGGGTGAAGATAAAGAGGTTTTACTTTCAGGTGAAAAGCTTTTATCTATTGTTAGTGCTTATACGTCTTTTGATGCAAACGAGCCTGTAAAAATCTCATGGGATGATTTTAGCGAAAATGGAGGGTTAATTACTGCTAAACGTTCAAAAATGAAAATTGATACCGCAGACCCTAGCGCGTACCCAGCACCACCAAAGTTATACGCTGAACATTCAGTATTGACGATCCCCCTAAAGCGACTTCAAGACGTACTTGTGCAAGCGCGTGGCTCAGTGGCGGTCAACAACAGCACAAGACCTGCCCTAAATGGTGTAAATATAAAGCTAAACTGTTCAGCAAAAGCGATTTCTTTAACAGCTACCGATGGATACCGTGTTTACGATAATAAGCTTGATGTTACAAATTCTAAGAATGATTTCAATATCGTTATCCCCACTAAGTTAATTGATATGATTCAAGGGCTAAAAGTAAGTGATGCAAGTGAGTTAGTACGCCTACGTTGCGATACCAATTCATGTGAAATCACCTTCAAAAGTACACTTATTCGCTCTCAGTTACTTGATAATAAATTCCCTGACTTATCCGAATTATTTTTAAATGAACCAGATTGGTTGATGGATTTAGAACAAAAAGATATGGCTGATGCATTGGGGCGTTTATCTGCGGCCATTGATAAGCGTCTACCCGCTATAGAGTTATTGATTGACGATGAAACACAAGAAACACATTTACGCACAGTACAAGGCGGAAAAACGCTTGGTGAGGACTACCTTAAATCAAAGGTGACTTTTAAACCTGAAAATGCGCTATCTGTAAATTTAAACTTCTTAATGCAAGCAGTGGCTAACGTAACAAGCAAAGTTGCGCGAATTGGACAACACCCGAAAGATAAATATCTTGTTATCCAAGGTGAAGATGAAACCAGCCGCATGATAGTGCTACCACTGCGAACCTGATCAATAGCCAGAAAATCGAAATTGGTTAGCATACTTATAACTTATTAAGTCTTGGGAAGATTATTAATGAATACTGTAACTGATAAAAATGAAACCGTAGCTATTACACCAAATGCGTCTATTGCTTCAAGTAGCATCACTGTTAACCCTGCTGAACTAAAAGAGTTTAAAGGGGGTAACACACGAAGAAAAAACGATGAACAGGCCTTTAACGAGCTGTGTGAGTCAATTCGTAATATTGGCATCATTCAAAAACCTATAGTACGCACAAACAGTGAAGGTGAGCTTGAAATCGTTGTTGGCCACAGACGCGTTTCAGCGGCTATCAGTAACGGCTTAGAATCAATTGATGTTGAGCATAAAGAGCTTACAGACCGTGAAGCTATGGAGCAGCACCTTTGCGAAAATACAGTTCGTCAGGACTTAGACTTTGTTAGCCAAATTCAAGCGTCAAAACGCTGGTTAAGCTTTTTTAATGGCGATAGAGAAAGTGCAGCCAAGCGCCTTATGTGGAGTGTTAAAAAGCTAAACGAACGACTTGAGCTTGTTCATTGTTGTGATCAAGTATTGGACGCGCTAGACCAAGGCAAGATTAAAGCAGGTCATGCTTTGATTTTATCTATCCTGCCAGAGAAAATTCAAATCGGCACATTGAAACGTGTTATTGATGAGAAATTGACTGTCGCTGAGTTAAAGCAACGAGCAACTAAAGTTCAGTTGCCATTAGGTACGGCCAAGTTTGATAAAACAGATTGTAACTCATGTAAGCATAACAGCGAGCGCCAAGTGGGTTTGTTCGATTTAGGTGATGAACAAAGCTCTACCTGTTCGTTTGGCACATGCTACCGAAACAAGACACAGGCATATTTAAGTGACCAAAAAAATAAATTAGAAGAAAAATACGGTAAAGTTTTATTTTTTAGTGAGTCTAATCCAGCCGATAGACGAAAAGTTGATACAACTACCGTGGGTGAAGAACAATTCACTAGCGGTTGCGCCCTTTGCTCTAAGCGCATCAGTATACTTGATGATCGCCCAGCACATGAAGGCACTGTTATTGAAAGTCAGTGTATTGATGTTGACTGCAATGATAAGTGTGTTGCGGCACTCGCTAAAGCTAAAAAAGCAAAAACGAAAAAAATTCAAAAAAGTATTCCGAAATCCGAGAGCGACAATAAAGGTATTATTAATGAAGCGGATACTGAAACAACTAGCGCGCCTGTCGAAACACAGGAAACTGTTGAGCCTGTTGCTTGCCAACCTTCAAACGTGGTCATTGAGTCTCATAAAAGGGAGCTGGTGGACTTTGCACGTAATGAGTTAAAAGATAACGAACTATTTAGATTAAGCCTTGCTGTTGCATGTGTAACCAGCGCACACTCTAAACAAAGAGGGTTTAATAATGTTGGTAAAATCGCTGCTGAACTTGCTTCAACCAAAACTAAAAAAGAAATTTTGGATGAACTTTCAAAATCTATTACTAATTTTATATTAACAAGTGATGGCGCTGATAATGCAAATGCATTCCAATTTTATGAATTAGCATTTCAAAGCATTGATGGGCTTGCTGATAAAGCAGTGCAAGAATGGCAACCGAGTAAAGAGAATATTTCAAGCTACACGATTGAGGGGCTTAAACAACTATGCTCTGGTAGTGGCTTTGCACAGGCCGCCAATGAACAGGCAGAGGACAGCTTTAAAACAATGCACTCGGCCAAAAAAACCGATTTCATTAAATCAATTTTAGGCACTAAATTTAACTGGCAGAAGTACGCGCCACCAGTGTTATTGACACTTCTTAAACGCTAATCCCTTTTTACATAACTTCCCAACCCAAACCGCTACTTCCTGATCAGTAGCGGTTTTTTTCTTTTGTTTTACTATGTAGACACTTAAAACATAGATACTAACTAAACGAGATAACCATGTTGAACACTCTTAAAAAAATCATTGATAGCGCGACATTAGCGGGAGTAGCAATTAACGTTACTTCAAAAAACGACACTGAGCTTGCTATCGTTTTCACTCCTAAGTTAGCAGCATTAAGCAAGTCTGGTAAATCTGACATATTAGAAGATGGTAAGGCTAACGCTGAGAGCCATTTTAACCTTCGTGCAGCCCTATCAACCCCTTGGGTTATGACAGGCACACCTGAAAGCATAGAAACGCAATTAAATGACTTTTTGCATAGTGCTGGCACTCCATTAGAGCAAGCAAACTCAAATATGAATAACTCAAGCTTTATAGATGCCTTAAATAGCGCAACTAAAGCCGTTGAAGCCAACAAAGCCACTGCCGTAGCGCCTAAAGAAAAGAATAAGCCTAATACTGCAACCACACCAGCTACTACAGTAGTTGAAAATGAACCAGCACAAGCACCTGTTGTAGTTCAAGAGCCACCAGCAGTTGAACACGATTTATTTAATGATTTCGATGATATTGTCAGCATTTAATTTTAATTAGTAAGTAAGGAACAAAAAAATGAATAAACTAAATAGAATTTTCAAAGTGGGTGCGCGTGAGATTGATGCACCTTTACCAAATGGTTCTCTACAAGAAAATGTTGACCAATTAATGATTAATTTCCCTATGTTTCGCTTCACACATATTCTCGAAGTAGATGGGATACCGCAATCAGATGGCTCAATTCTTTACGAAGTGGAGTTACCGCCATGCAAAACGAACGGGTAACACCGCAAGCTCAATCAAATTTAGATTATTTGATTGAGCTTAACAAAAATGAACACAGTGATAACTCAGTAAAACCAAAAGCTAGTAAGCCAAGTGCAAGCATTAAATTTAAGAAGGAATACAAAACATGCGATTCATCAAAGGTTGTGGTTTTGAAACAAAAATTAAAAAAGATACACGCGCCAATAAACGTATTAAGAATGTTTGCACCGCCATTAATGTAACTAACCCATTAGTTAGCCTTACTGGTGAAACGCTTGTTTATGAAAACTCTAATTACTTTAATTCATTAAATGACAGTTACTATTTAAGCCAAGCCTCTGACTTTATTGAAAAATATTCTGGTATTATTATTAATGCTATTGATTTTAATCTGATTCACCCAAATCAACTTCCCAATCTACGTCCGACAACGATTGATGAAGCAAAAGAATCAATTAATCTTGTTCGTAACTTACTTGCTAACGTACCCGTTAAGCTTATTGAGCAGCTTATGCCGCATGTACACACTGCTAAAAAAGACTTGATTGCTGGTGGTGTGCCAAGTGAGCTAATTGAGGAATTTGACGCTCAATTTAGCCCTGATTTTGACTTTACTTACAACAATTCTGAACTTGTATTTGAGACACCTAATATTGAAGGGTGTTTGATTGTTAACATTGATAGTTTTCGCTCTAACTCTAAAGCCGCCAGTGCCTTAGTGTCATTATTATGCAAGGGTAACTTATTCGATCAAGGTCATAATGCATCTTATTACAACCACATGGAAAGTTGTGATCCAATCACGGACACCAAAATAATCGCACAAGTTAATAAGCTGCTATCGAGCAAGTTAGATTTAGACGAATTACAAGACCAAACTGCGTGGGTTAAGTTAGCGTTACCTTTGCTGGCACGTATTCAAAAAGAATATGATATTGAAATATCTGAGTTGCTTTTAATGAACTTTAATGACTTGGATGCAGAGCGATTGATGGCGTGTGATGAAGGTTATGTAGATGAACTTGCTAACAGCCGTATAAACATAGACTGTGAATTGGAGTCTCTGGTGACTTTTTACCATCAAATGCTTACTAGAATCGCCAGTTTTAGCTATTTAGCATCAAGGTTTCAAGACCCTGATATGTTTTCAAAGCTTAACAACAAAAAGGCAAGTTCTGCTAAAATACTCAAAGCAATTTATGATGTTGCCAGTAAAGCAACTGACAATGGTTACTTAGAAATAGCTAATGAAGATCATATTGGACTTAGAACCTTCGTTTTAACTGATTACATGACTAGCGATAATGAAGCTGCCTACAGTGTGATTGGCGATGTTTACAATCATGCTTATGAAGTAGACGAGCTAACATTAAGCTATAAAATATCACTGACAGACAGCAATATAACTACCGTAAAAAACACGTTGATTAATTCGTATTGTATGAACTTTTTATCTTTCCTTAGTGAGCGCGCAAAGCAATTTAATTTTTAGTTTGGGTATTCCCGTTCGGTAGCCTGAATTTTCAAATATTTTATTATGAACCTATATTAAATATAGGAGCGAATAGAATGTTTGCACAAAATAGTTCTGATGATTATATAAAGCAAATCACCAATATCGAAGAAATTGGTGGCATGAAAGGCCATTGTGCCATAGTTGTAAATCAGTATGAGTCATCTACCTATATTACTTACCATGACATTGATGCGAATAACAAAATAAAAGATGGTAAATTCATCGACATTCCTCAAGCAGTAAAAGCACTCGCCAGCTTGAAAGACGAGCCTATAGAAAGCGAATGTAACTGGATAGATACAGACATTTTGTATTCAAGTGACAATCAATTAATCTGGTATGTACCCGCTCAAAAAAGAGCGCTTTGGTTTGTAGCTAGTGAAAATAAATTTTCACTGAAAGTTCACACGCCATCTTTTGTTTTTTCCCTAAATCGTAATGCCCGAACGTTAAGAGTGTTTAGCTGTAAATCAAAATCTCGCCCAACCTTCGAAACGAAACTCTATAACGCACCATTGATGAATGTAAGTCTCGATGGCTCACTCTGCTTAGGCTCTGCGACATTGCCTGATAACGTTCAATCAGATAGCAAGCAAATACGTAATGCGTGTGAATCAGCGTTATTTGATACCAATTTTAGCCACATAAATAACCCTAAAACCTTTAAGAGTAAAAAGGATGTAACAACAGCGGGACATGTTGCTTTGTGGAAGAAGTTTGAAAAAGAAAATCGCGAACCTAAAGCGAGTGAACTTGTATTGTCTACCGTGTCTTTTAAAACATTAACTCAAGGAGTATAAAATGTATAAATCACCGCAATGGCTAACGGATAATGAATTTCAAAACAAAAAAACTAAAGTTGTAATTATTGGTGCTGGTGGTACTGGTTCTGAGTTAATAAGCCAAATTTTCAAAATTAATTACACATTAATGGAATTAGGTAGTGCTGGCCTAGACGTAACGTTAATTGACGATGATGTAGTTAGTCCCACTAATCTAGGGAGGCAATCGTTCTACCATTTTGATCTCGGTTTATCAAAAGCAAAGACACTCATTGAACGCTTTAATACGTTTGGTAACTTAAAGTGGAAGTACGTAGTTAAACGAATAAATCCCGAAAATATAGGCAAGTATATTCCCAATAACTGTGTAGTTTTTACATGTGTCGATAATCCAATTGCGCGTGTCACCGTGGGTGAGCATTTAGAAAAGCGGCTAAACAGCGAAGTTTTATGGATTGATGGTGGGAACAGCAGGGCAGATGGGCAAGTAGTGCTTGGTACGTATGAACAGAGAGAAGACCTACCATACAGTCGCTTGCCTTCTGTTTTTGACTTATATGCAGAACAGCTTAAAACACAGGAGTATATTGCGACCGAAAGTTGTTCGCATGTTGAAGCAATGAGATCACAAACGCTCGGTATTAATAATGCAATAGCATTGCAAATGACGCAGCTATTTTGGCAGTTAGTCCGTGAAGGTGAAATTAGGGCGCATGGCGCTTTAGTTGATTTAAAATCTTTTACTGTGAATGCCTTGCCAATCGCCCCAGAAATCTGGACAATGTTTGGCTTCACTGATAAGCGCACTTAATTTGGTGATGAAGGGAGCACACAATGAAATGAAAAGTTATAGTTTTATTTTCATCTGTAAACAAAGTGGCAAAGATATTCGTAAAACAATTAATACTCAAGGGGAATGTGTTGGTTATGCTCTGGAACTGGCGGCAAAAGAGGCGGTTTCAAAGTTTGGTACGCAAGAGATTTATTTAGAATCATTTTTACTCAGTAATTTCTAAATCCATTTCTGTAGGTGTTCTGCATCTTAATTTAGCCCATTCCCAATCAGTAGCGCGATTATCTTATTCTGGCAAACTTAACTCATATTCAATCTAGTTAGGTTTGTCATTATGAAAATAGATACTTACCAAGAGCGCCGTGCTCGTATTAAAACCATTCCAGACTTACACAATGAAGTCGCTGACGCAAAGCGTACAAGCATGAAAGTTCGATTACATGCTAAGAGTCGCATACCGCTAGAACATCGTCACAGTACCGCCCTGTTGAAAATGTACCCTGAACTAAGCGCGCTTTATACAAAAGCTAAAGCGGTTGAGCAGAAACTTCAAATTAATTTTCTACGCATTAAAGCTAACTTACGTGAAGGCGACATAAGCGACCCTATACCTAAAAATGCAATTTGCCACATTAGACGTAAAGCGCGTAGCTATTTTCATGTTTTAGGTAAGCTTCCTAGTGCAGTCACTTTTGAGGGTTGTGAATACAAAAGCAATTCGTTCATGGCTTTTGTAAGCGATATTTCAACCACCAGCTATCAATAGAGGGTTACCCAATGCTTGCCATTAAAACACCAAAAGAAATGAAAATATCACTCCTGCAATTGGCTAATATCTTACTGCATAGAGACTTTATGAAGTTGATCTTGAATAATAACCATCGCTTTGAGCAATTCCCTTTCGTGAGTGAGCTGGTGGAACGCGAGTCATTAAATGCGCTGGCAGAATTAAAGGTAGTGGCCAAAAGCGTAAGTGAACGCAATGAATTTAGAAAGGCGGTATCGTTAAGTGATAAAGATTACATTATCAGTATAATCACTCAAGCATCGGCAGCTATCAATACACTCGCTGACTCAATGTGTCCAGACCCAGTAACAAAGCAATTATCTTCTTTTTCAGTACGCAAAGATGAAACATTTTTAGAGAAAGCGACTCAGTTCTTTGGTACTGACTTTGGGTTAAGTGTGAGTTCTTCAATCAGTATTTGCACAAGTGGGTATGAGGCAAGAGATAACTACAATGTACCTTCACTCTATTACTTTATAGGCTCTTATTTAAAGCTTAGGCATACAACTAGCTATATAACACATAGCGCCATTGCGGAAGGTTTAATAAATCATGTATTACTTCGAGGGCGTGATGACATGCTTAATGGCCATCCTGCAGATCTCTTTGCTCATGATGTTTCAAATATAACGACCGCTAAATTAAATGGCCTACAGGGTATTTATTTGCATGATGATGCGCTTATAACTAAAGCTTCTATCGAGGGCACAGCAAAGCCAGAAGGCAACTACTCAACCTATTATGATTTCTCTGAGCTAAGTCAAACTCGTTTTGAGTTGGTGGGATAAATTTACAGAGGGTGTTTTGACCCTCTCTATTTTTTTCACTTTCACTCAATAAAGGTAAAACTACGTTTAATTATTTTGTACTTCGAGAGAGAAACGAATGAGTATTTTAAATTACATATATAGATTTGTAAGGTTTTTTATTGCTGCAACCTGCTTTACGATCATCTTAACAGCGTCAATTATGTTTATTTGGTTATCTATCCTCCCCCCAGTTCATATTGAAACAGATGCTAATGTCGCTATCAACGAAACTCAGTATGTTTTTGCTGTATTTAAAGAGAGCGTTAAATATGCATTATTGCTTATTAGCCTTTATTTCATAGCAGAACGCTGTCTATTGAATGCAGAAATGAAATCAGCCTCATTCCAGAATTATAAAAAGGCCAGAGGGTAAATCTAGCTTAGTAGCCAGAAATGTAAATGATGCTTTAATAACCAAATACACCAACAAACTTTATAGAGATTTTTATTATGTTCAATCAAACGCTAGTTCTAGGTAACTTATTCCAAGACCCGATTCTTCGTTATACAACGCAAGGTACAGCTATCGTTAATATTCGTATCGGTACAAATACATATTACAAAAGCGATGGTGAGAATAAGAAAAAAACTGAAAGCCATGATGTTTTTTTTACAGGTTCAGTGGCAGAAAATATAAATACATACCTAAAAAAAGGGAGTTTGGTGTTTGTACTCGGTGAGCAAAGCACTTCTATTGAGAATAATTCAGTGAAAGGTAAAATTTATCATAAAAATATTAAAGGCCACACTATCAAGTTTTTAGATGGTAAAAAGAAAGATCATGCTTACACCGATAACAATGCAAACGAACTTGACGATCAACACCAAGATAATAAACCTGCACCCACTACTCATAACCAATCTCAACAGAAAAGCGCGGGAGTTCAGCAACAAGAACCACACAAGAGCGCCCCAAGACCTAGCAATCAATATCAGGCAATGCATGGGGAAGGTTTTGCACCTAACTCAGAATTTGAGTAAAACCATCAAAGAGTGCCACTGAGGACTCTTTTTTCTAATACCTACCGGCGACCCGAATTTAGTCCTGTATCGTTCTCTTATAAGTTTCCCCCCCCCTAATAAGATGCTGGCGAACAAGGATTATTTATAAATAGAATAATTATCCTTGTTCTTGTGTTGAAATACTCATTTTTCACATTGAATTAAAAGGAATGTTGTGTAAAATGAAAATCTGCTCTAGGGTTTGAGCAGAAAAAACTTTTAGTTTTGGTGTCGCGCCAGTTTTGAATTGGTTACTCTCCACTGGTGCGCCATTTCCCCATCTATTCCATATCAAATATCAAACATTTAAATTTACACACCCCTTTTTAGGTATCTCTATTTTTTAACTTCCTAGATTAAAAACGTTTTAATACGCTTATACATCTCATAAGCGGAGTAAATAATGTTAAAGAAGTTAATCTACACGAGCCTACTGGCTGCAATCTCATTTAGCGCACTGAGTATTGAGCAAAACGAAATCACTGACTTACAGCAAAAAGCCAGTGTGGGTGATACTTCAGCCCAACTTTTGCTTGGCCAGTTAATGCTAACAAAGCAAGTGAGTGTCGCGGGTGATTTAACCGAAAAAGGGTCTGAATTAATACTACGCGCAGCTAGATCAGGTAACCCAAAAGCACAATTCATGGTGGGCGTGTTGTATGAAAAAGGTGTTTTCGGTCAGGTAGACTTAGAAAAAGCCTATATCGCTTACCAAGATGCAGCTAATAATGGGTATGTAAAGTCGTTAGTCAACATGGCCTATATTAAAGAGCAGCAAAATGACTTGATTGAAGCGCGAAATTTGTATTCTCAAGCAGGTGAAAAAGGGGATGCACTTGGCTACCTAAATCTATACATTTTAGAAAAGCGTGAAGGGAAAACAAAACAAGCTGAAAAAGCGCTTATCGCAGCCGCTCAAGCGGGAAATGATTCCGCGCAATACATCTACGCCTCAGAATTATTAAAACTTGATACAGAACAACCGTTGAATGATGCCTCTCCTGCTATTTTGTGGCTTAAAGTCGCTGCCAAACATGGTAATAAAGACGCAATGACTGATTTAGTATCACTCTATGACAGAGGAACATTCATCAGTGCAGATTACCCTTTCATAGAAGCAATTCTGAATAAGTTGCATTCAGAGGGCGACAATAACGCATCGTTCACCCTGGCTAAGTTTTACATTAATCATTACAAGTCGTACAGCAAGGCGTGGCCACTACTAACACAGGCAATTTCAAATGATGTCGATGGAGCATTACCTTACAAAAACTTAATACTTGATTCAAAAAAAGTAATAACGACCGAAAAAGATATTTATGTCGCGTCAATCGTGCAGGATAACGCAATTCCCCCAGTCCTAGTTATGGGTGGCGCACGTTTTAATGTCGTAGATGAACTTCATAACGGCAGTGTGTTTGTTGTTGAAGATGAGCTAGGTGTTTATGGCTTTGCAGAGCAATCTTTATTAAATGCTGCGCAAGTCAATGAAGATATTCGACCAATGGCCACTCCTGCCCCTGTTGCCATTGAAACTGACTTGATTGATATAAAGTCACAGAGCGAAACAGAAACTAGTAAAAATGATGTTTTAGAGTTACAGAATGACATTGAAATTGATGAAGAGGTTAAAGTTCAGCCAATGGATCGAAATATTCAAAAGGTCGTTGCAGTTATTAATCGACCTGTTAACTTTAGAGATAATGCACACCCACAAAGCAATGTTATCGGTAGCTTAGATGCTGGTGATGAGGTTGCTTTAATAGGTTTGGATGATTGGGGTTGGGCCCAGGTGGTGCATGATGGCACTGCTGGTTTTGTTATGTCACGAGCCCTTGATTATGACGACTAAATATAAGTGCACGCTATTATACACTTTCAGCCAGTATCGTTGTTTTACAATTGATGAAGCGAATCCCACTTTCACTTCCTGATTATTAAATTAAAATTATTTTGCAACAACGAGTTACCAGTAAGTATTACAAGAGAATTAGAATGGAAAAAGTACAGAGTAAAGTTGAGAGCTTAATAGCTCAACCAATCAAAGAATCGTTCCAAAGTAATAGAAGCGCTAATATAGGTTTTGCATGTTCTAATGGTGTTCAGGTACAAATAGCTAGACCTACTTCATGTGAGTGCTGTGGCGAACCAGTTAATGTTTTTAATGTCCGTGATGCACACCATCCAGTTGATAATAAAAGCTCTATCTTTCACCGGGTAATATATTGTTCTAGGACAGATGCTTATCATCAAGATATATACATCGTTTTTAGTTATCTATTGGGTGCTAAGCTGCACTACTTAAATAAAAACAATGAATTAAGTTTACCATTAATGTCTTTTTCACTGCCGATAGGCAAAGCAATTACCTTTAATGCTTTAAGAGGCCTAAACGCGCTGAAGCGTAAGTTAGAGTTTAATAGCTAACATCTACCATTAAATGTAATCAAATGCGCTGTTCAGCGCATTTTTTTTGCCTATCTCGATACTTTGCTTTCATTGACTAATATCAGTACATTAATGTGTATGTTCTTGCCTGGTATTCTTTTCCGGCAGTTTCAAAACCAAGATTACGCTCTATTCTAATTTATAACTCAATAAGCTTGTCAACATAGATCCGTGAACCAAATAGTATTTCGGCTATAGGTAACCGAATACTTATCAGAAACCCTTTCAGTAACTGTTTTCCAATCAGTAGCTCAAATATCGAATATTGATACTATTATTTCATCAACTCACGACAGGCATTTAAGACAATGGAATCACTTTTCAACAAACGTTTACTTGAGGCACAAAAGCAACTTGGTTTAACTAAAGGATCTAGCCAAGAATTAATCAAATCAATTAAAGCAAAGTCTGAACGCTTTACTAAACCAACAGTTCACTAGGGGAGCTCTATGATTATTTTCGTCGTAATTTTAATGGGTGTGTTTTTCTTGATTACTACTAGCTCATCAATGTTTTCTGATACCGCTACTGATGAGCAAATGCGTGAGGTTGGTGTGCTGTTACCCAATCAAAATAAGAGTGTTAATTCTGACGATGACGATTTTTTGTTAGAGTTTGATGGCACTTTACCTCCAGATTATTATTCAGATCCAAATAATCTAGTAGTGATGTCTATAAATGATAGTGAAGAATTTTAATAGTTAAATTAGATGCTGGGCTTAAAAACCAGCTCTAATAAATTTATTTAAGTATGTGTGTTAAAAAATAGCCCAATTAATTGTTCTAAAAATAATAGCACTCAACTTTAGTATCATTAAGAAATAATTAAACTCGTATTTATGGGTTGGTTTCGTCTGAAATTAGGTGTTTTTTGATAGATCATTGATGGCTGGGTAGCCGTGTGTTTTCATCTAGTGAATTATTGGTGACTTTCTTTAAGTAGTGTTATTAACAGCTCGTAGTAAGGGGGGGAGGCTTTCTCAATATAGGGATGTTCTTGCTTTATGTTTTCCTCTAATTCATAAATTTTAAACGCAGGCACATTAAATTGTACAACTAACCGGTTAAACACCTGCTGTGGATTTGCCCCTGGTTTTTGTTCGCTCCCAACTTCCTTTTGTTTCTTTTTAATTAGCGACGTTACCTTTTCTTTCATCTCGCGTATATCGTCAGGAACATTGAATTCATTTTTAAGACGAGCCTTAAATGTTTTTAAGCTATGGCTGTCGTGTTCTTGTATGGCCGCATTACTTTGCGCGCGTAAATGCTCCATTCTATTTGATTTATTTACATCAAATCCATTTTTAATATCGTGCTTATTTTGTGAGTGTATAAGCTTTTTAACGGTTTTTTTATTGATACCAAGGGATGCGAATAACTCAGGGGTGATGAAGATACGCATACTTTGATAGCGCTTTAGTTTAACGCTGTAATTCTGTTGTAGCATGACCAATCCTGCAGCAGCTAAATCCTTTAATGCATTAATTACAGGGTTGTAGTTTTCACGGCCATGGCGGTATTTGGCTGTTGGCTCTGATATGTGAAGTTGATTAACCATTTTGGCCAAAGCTTTAATGGACATTTTAATTTCAAATAGTGAATCTGAATAGGGTTTGTATGAGGCGCAGTAAACTAACGCCTTCATCGTTTCGCGAAGGGTTTGCTCTCTTTCTATTCGCATACGGTTAGTTCGCGCCGCGAGTACGAGGTTACTGAAACCAAGATTTACAATGCCACCAGCGTATCGCGCTTTGTTTAAGAACGTATTTAGTTTGAAATCATGCATTTCAATGCGAGCAACAAGCAGCTTCGCAATTGGATTTTTAGCTTTAAAATCGAAATGCGGAGTCAAATGCCTATGCACAGAGCGACCCGTTATTGCAGTGTCGCTCATGGGATGACACTACGATCAGATAGAGTAATTTTCATAAAAAAACACTTATAACTTAAATTTTAGCCAAAAAAGACCTTGACCTTATTTTTATGTAGTTATAAGCTTGTCACAAGTTACGTGGGACTTACCAGTTGCCGCTGGTTGCTTACAACATTACATAAATATAAAACCTTTCTAGAACCGACTTTTATGTCGGTTTTGTTTTTCTATTGCTTAGCAATGTTATTTTTTTGTTGTTTCTTCGTTGTGCTTAGCCTTATCTATATGTTAATTATTCAATTATTTATCGAAATTCTGGCAAAGGATACTTCGCTTAAATAGTTAGATCAAGATAATTCACAAATGATGATCATTTTTTTATGCTCATTTGTACCCTTTTCTAATCAGTAGCCTAAAATATCGAAATACGTATTATGTCTCTCAAGGGTTAGGCCGAGTATCCAACACTACTCTCCGTTGGGTATTTGGCCTTTTTAAATCTACCTTTGTAGTGCTTCTAACTCCTTTATCATTTTGTCCGCTTCCTTCTTTGCTTGTTCAATTATTTCATCCCGAAACTTAACTATATTTACACCTTTATCTTTAGCCATTGCGTTTATATCGCTTACGCGCAGATCTTTAAATTGCTTGTCTGTAGGCGCAGTTATTGTTTGGTTACTATCAATAATTAATACTCCCTCATCCTCCATCATTTTTATTAATAGCGCGAAAGCCTCCATTGACTCCGCTTGTGTGTTTCCATCACGCATAAACTTATCAATTAATCGCTTACCATTTAAGGCGATCACTTGAGATTGTTTTTTGCTTACTTGTTGCTGCAGCTGAGCTATTTGTTTTGTCTGTTGGTAAGTTTTAACGCTTACCAATAATAAAATAGCAATGCTGGAGGCTAAAATTAGTTTTGCTAAATAACCGGCCATTATTTTAGGTCCTTAATATCGTCTTGGTTCAATTGTAAGGTCATTCCCTTCTGAACTAAGAAATCTACTTCAATACCTGCTGGAATCTCTATAACAGGCCACATAGCCTCAGCAATTGCTAAGTAATATGAAGCTACACGCTCCATTGCGCTACTTGCACCTTCCATTATGCCTGCTCCAGCGTACTGGTTTAGGTTTTGGCTTTGCCATACTGTTGATGCAGAAAGCTCAGTATTAATCGAAGGTACTTGCTGCGGGGCAGCTGCACTTGCAAAACCTGACAAAAAGCCTGCTTTGATAGAGTTACCTATCGCTTTACCACTACGCTCGATTACCGTGCCACGTATACCGGTTAAACCATCTGAACTAGACACAGCATAAGCCGTTAATGATTTTTCAATGGCTTGGCCATCATTGGTAATACATGAAATTGCTTCTGCACGGATTTCAACACGTTCGCTTGCTAGGTTACCAATACCTGCACCAAGGACCATACACTCACGTATATCGAGTGAGAAAAAGTTAGGCATAATCGCCTCGCGTTTTACACGAAGTAAAATAGGGATTGGTGTATCTTGTGAACCTACTTTGGTTGGCGCCGCAACACCATTAATTAACGTGCCCGATAATATTGAGCCCATTGCTAATGTAAATTCACCTTTATCACCTTTTGCTGACGGGTTTCTTTCGTCATTACTTTTAGCAATTTGTCCTTCACGACTATCGTCTACATTTTGACTGTCATTCGTCAAACGCTGAACTTTAATATCACTTATAGTTACTTCACCAGAGCGCTGCACTTCACGTATACTGCGTTGAGTAATTGTTCTAATAACGTTGCCTTTAATTTGCGGTGATTGCGTTATTATCTCAGTTTGCGGTCTATATAGTACATTTTGGTTTTGCTGATCTGCTTTGTAACTGACTGGCTCACCTTGTACTTGAAACTGTTTGCTAGGCAGCTTAGTGCTTATATCAATTGGTTTTGTGTTCGTAGCGTTCTTCCTTTTTAGCTCAAACATCTCATTTTGCATTTGCTGCATTGAAAGTTTCAATTGCTCAAGGTTTTCTGCGTCTTTGTTGTACTTAGCCTCCATCTCGCGCTCTTTATCGGCTAAACGTACTTTCATTTCATCTACAATACCTTCTGCTTCGCGTTGATCCATTGTGCCTAGTGTGTCGGATAGGCCCAGAATTGATGTAACGGATTGACTCTCTACTTGCTGTTCACTCATCGTGTCATCTGTAAACAGTGATCCACCAACAAACCAAAGAATAACAAGAAATATGACTCCAAGAATGCCCTTGCGCAACCATGGATTGTCTTCAATATAGGTTTTTATCTTTTCCTGCATCATTCACCTGCCCCCATTGTTAAGCGTGGTCTAGTCTGACCATATGAGTCCGCATTTGCCTTTTTCAGTTTACGAATAATATAAATCTCTGTTTCTTCACCAGGTTGTAAATAAGACTTTGGATATAGCGCAACCGATGTAACACCATCATTTAGACACATTTCTTCACGTACTTGGTAAACACGATCACTATCATTGTGTACGAGAACTACATCAATAAAGTCTTGGCTTCCACTTAATCGCTGGCCCGCTTCATGATATATAGCTATACGGCACGGATGTTTAAGGTAATTTGGTATATCGTTTGTTATTGAGTATCCAGCAGGTGTCTTACCTTGCGCTATCGGTTTTAATATTGAAACAATACTCTTTTGATAACTTGATGAACGCAGTACCGGTGCGTTTTGCGCTTCAAGAGTCGCTTTATCAATTTTTTTCTGTTTTTCCATTTCGTTAAAATGATTCAGCGCTTTTAACGTCATTTCAGCTGGCATATCTATATCAATATCTACCATGGCTGGTGGTGAAGCCATTGGTACTAATACGATAGAAATTTCAGATTCAATAACACCGTCTTCAGATAGTAATAAACTAATTGGTTGCATTGTTCTTAACGTCACATACAAGTGGCCATCTTCAACCTCAAGTAAAGCTTGCTCTGCGTTGGCACTCGTTTTAACAGATAAACTTCTAAAGTTGGTGCGTATGGCATTACTAAACCCCTGTCCGACTGGAATAACTATGTTTCTTCCCGGCTTTAGATTGTACGATTGTTCTGGTTTAAAACTTTGTTTCACCTTTTGTAAGAAATCAGGTTCATTACTACTTTTACTTACAGGAGCGTTCGACGTTGCTCTATTAGTTTCACTAGGTACAAAGCTATTAGTTGCAGCGCGCAATTCAGCGGCACCGTTGTAAGCTGGTTGACCCGCCGGTGTTGCATTCATTGGTTTTCTACCAAAGTTTGTTTGTATTGGTATGTCTAACCCTTCGTCTTGCGCATAGACTGCCGGCATTAAGCTCAGTGATAAACAGATAGATGCTGTTATTTTATTTATTAGTTTCATTTTCTTTCCTTAATCGTCACTTATGACTTTTTTAAGCTCAGCAGTTAACATAGGGTTTTCTTCAACCAGATATTCAACATCACGGTTCTTTGGCAGACCTTTGTATGAGTTAAAATGCGTAATAGCTGCACGTTCAGAGAAAGGTTTAATTCTGAACTCATACGTCCATCTTTGAGGTAAGTTGATATTATTGGCCGTTGCTTTTAGTTTGATAGTCCTGTCACCCCAGATCCAAACTAAGTCCTTTACTGGGTCGTAAATCGCGTCTTTAATAACAAATGTTTGCTCTGCATCCCGTGCTATTAAAATTTGGACCTCTTTTTTTAGTGATGGCAATATTTGCTGCCGTAAGTAAGGTGAAAGCATGCTATCCAGTTGATTCAATACAAAATCAGCATTGTCCTTCGATAAGTTCCCTGCTATCGACGCTGCCGCAACTGCCCATCGTAATTTATATTCTTTATTGGCCACATTACCTGCAACGACTAAAGGTTGTGTGAAATTAGGTGGCGTGGCGATTACTTCAGTGTCTTTAAAAGCCAATGCGCAAGCTAATACCCCTGCAATGGCAAGTAGACCGTACTGAATAATTGTGTTTTTAGTTTGATTTTTTTTAATCTCGCTAACGGATTTTAAAATTTTGCTTTCACTTCTTTTCATCTAAAGAGTTCCTATTGAAAATATTCACGACTATATGGGTCAGGTATATATTTACTTTTTTTCAAAAAAGGCAAAGCGCCATGCCACCATAGGAAATGAAGAATAAACCCTCGTGAGTAACGCTCTTCTGTGTATTTCAATGTGAAAAACCAAATTAAACCAAAAGTAAGCAATTCCATTGGTTTGTTGATTAATATGCCAAACCCAAAACACATGATCGGCATAAGTACGTAGTGCATTGGCCACAGTATGAGAGTTAGTGGCTCGTTAATGCGTTTTGGCATTCTGTATTGAAAAGGATTGTCTGACATTAGTTTGTCCTTCATTAAAATGTATTCGCTATTATTTACCGTATAAAGACGAATGCATAAAATTAGAGAGGGTGTATTTGATACCTCTAATTATTTAGACCAAAAAAAAAGGCTCAAAATGAGCCTTTTATTAAGGAGGGAAACTAAATTTTTTATTAAAGGCCTGGGATACCCGCAGTAAAGATTAAATCTAATACTGAACCAGCATTTACCATTAATACTGCACCAAGGAATGCACCAGCAGCCATAGTGTAGTTTTGTTGAGTAATGTTATAAACAGAGTAACCAAATGCTAAAAGTGAAATTGTTTTACCCGGAATACCTTTTACCCAACCATCAAACGTTGTATATATCGAGTTCCATTCAGTACCACTACCTGCAGCAAGTGCTAGTGATGAAAACACTACACATGCTATAGCTAGTGCTAATAGAAGGTATTTAGTTTTTTTAGATGTCTCAACGTTATTCATGTTGTCGATGTTTGCAATTGCTATACTCATGGTTATCTCCGATTAATGAGTGGTTTTAATTCAAAGTGATTATTCACTGTAATTGATTCATTTTAAAATTTTAGAGCGTACTAAAATGGCCCCTCTAAGCTATGCTAATTTTAAAGGAGCACATTAATGTGTTCCTAGTCCTTCTCAGCAAAATCATTATTACCTTTAATTTGGCTTATTTTAAATTTTACAGAGGGTTAAAATCGCACCTCTAAGGTATACATTTATAGAATTCCACCTATTAGGCGACTAATGCTGAAACCGTGAGCGCTAACTGACTTAGCATCTTTAGTCTCTGTCATCTCCATCAATTCATTTTCAACGTCTATTGTGCTACTTATCCCATCTATGAAACCTTTTGACTTTGCACCCTCAATCTTTCGCTAAATTGTAGCCAGAGCCGGCACCAGCATCAGTCATCTCACCCTCAAGCATTATTTGCGAAACATACTTAGGCTTATTTATTTCTAATGTCTCTGCCTTACAGTTGATTAATATGGGCGTTAAGAAGCCTCCAAATATAATGAATGTTTTAAAAACCTGTGAAAATGAATAAGCCTTCGCTACTGGTCCTAACTTAGATTCAACTGTAGATGTTAACTCTGATATGGCCTGTGTTAAATTTTCAGGTGGAACTCTAACTTCTCAACTTTTTTTCTTTTAAATTTTCTTAGTAAATTTGTAATCATTTTAACTTGTACCTTTATGGAAATTACGGATTATTCCTGAAATCAATCAATAGGGCAATACCTATCAAATAAATAAATGGGAAATAGGGCAGCACTACGCCTACAAAATTCGGCGCTAACATAAAAAATGTAAATAAACAGAATGAAATCCAAATGATTTTTATATATAAACGCACCAAATTAGGTTTAGCCCCGCCAAATCTATATGCGTTTGCTTTGTGTCTGTTAACAGAGCCGTAAATTAAAGCTAAACAAAGTGGAAGTGATACAAACAGCCAATACTTAAACATCATTATTCGCAAAGCGATTTGATACGCTAGTATCTGCCCATTTATTGCTAGTCTTTCTTGGAATGTACTACCTATGACACCATCCCATTCAGTGTCCTTTTCAGGCATCAACTTTGATAAAAACCATTTGTATAGCCCACTCCCATTTACCCATTTATCTTGTAAAAAGAGGGTTTCGTTATGCAATACGTTCCAATCATTCTCTGAAATCGCATCTTTAATCTGATATGACTCTTGCAGTACATTCGTTTTATATTCGTCTGGTTCAGTTAGTAGCAGCATGAGCAGCATAGCCGCCACCGATAGTGAGGACAGAAGTAATAATATTTCTAAACGTGTATGCTTACTTGTAATTGCAGTCTTCATACTGCATCCCCCCAAAATATTGCCTGCCTTTTGCCTGTGGCCGGCACTCCCCAAATACTTAAATCAACGCGATTAAATACCAATAAATTGAAAATTAAATATAGTTTTTTATTCGTCTTTTTAGTTGGAGTGTGCAATGTTATTAAATTGTCTTTTGGGTGCCTTTTTGTCCAGGCGCACAAGCTTTCTTTAGTCCAATCCCACACCTCACTTTCACATTTAATTTCCATGCAACATAATTGAGTTAATTGATTAGAAATATATTCACAAAAAACCAAATACGCAGCCGATTGTCCTTGTATCTCAGCCTTGGCGTAATACGCGCTCAAGGATGTTGTAATGATGGATATATAAGTAGGTGCGCCACTATTGAATATATCAATGTTGCCCATGTACTCTTTGACTTTGTTACATATTTTTACTACTGCCGGGTTGATGGTATCTATCATCGACAATTGTATTTTAATATTTGACTCACCGATTGAATCAACCAATTGCGCTTTCTTTGTCAGTGTCTTAATTTTAACTGCATGCATGAATTTTAAAATTGATTCAGCGTCAAAGAATTTATTTAAAATGAGTAGTCCTACTTCATCTTTGCGCAGGTACTCTAACTTTACGTTAAGTTCAGTCGTTGAAATTGACTCAAAGTTATTGTTTTCAATCCACGAATATAAACTTTCATTCGTAAAATCCCACGTTACAGAGGCTGACAATCGCTGGCCTTTTGGCCTGCCCGACACTTTTGCGTAAATGATTGGGTATAACTTTTCGGATACTGCCAGAATTAGAGTTTCAACTTTTGTATTTTCAAGATTGTCTATAACGCCGTTCATAATGAGGCTAAATACGTGTTCTTTGTATATCTTGTTTTGTAAACCAACATACAGCGCTATGTTTCTTGCCAATTCCAATACTGCTTCATTATCACTGCATAACTTTAAAAACTTATCCTGATTTTTTTCACTTAGTCGTGCTCGTATCTCATTCTTAGATGATTGCTTTTCAATGTCATTCAGTGAAAGCCATGTTTTTTGGGCAGTTAAACCATTAAAGTTTTCAATTCGCCACTTATCTATAACCATTTGGCTCGCTCCTCTGGGCAGCTGTTAATTACAATTGGTAGCCTCATTTTAAGTTTTCGGCCATCTGCTAACCGTGCTATGTATTGAAGTTTTGGTAAATCGCCCATTAAGCCCATTGGAAATGAATCATCCATCTCTTTAGCTGAACGCTCACCATGCATAGAGTTGAAGGCAAATATACTTTCGCTACTTGATGCACCAGATGAACTTTGATTTTGAACTTTTGTGATTGCTGTCTTTGAAAATTGCGCAGCAACATACTCTTGGGTCTTTGGATCAGTTGTTCTAAAGGAAATGAAGTTATTACATAAACCTAAAACTCTGTTGGCTGTAGGCTCATCGGTTTTAGCTGCAATGTCGCTTATTGTTTGTGTAGCAAGATAAAGCTCGATTGATGATGCGCGACCAACAGCAAGGAGATTTAATAAGCTGTCATTATTTTCAAGTGCGGCATGTGCTTCATCTAAGAAAACAGCAACTCGTGATGCTTTCTTGTCGTTATTGTTATAACGACGACCTGACACAGCAGCAATCTCAGCCATAATTAAACGCGCTAAAAAACCTGCTGTTTTATTATCAGTCATTGAATCTAAACTTATATATAGACACCCCCCTTTTTCCATGAGGTTATCTAAATCTACTATTCTTCGCTTATCTTCACTTTCGGGATCATCAATAGGGGAAAACAAATCATCCATTGGCTTTGACGTTAGCGCCGTTAATACAGGGCGTAACGATGTGATCATCTTTATAAAGTGCTCAGAAGGATGTTCGATTAATTGAATAATACCTAAAATAGCCGCGTTCTCATGCGACTCGCTTAAACGAGCTTTATAGTATTCGCTCATTACTTGCCACGCCTCTACACCTTTTTTAAGGTACTCAGCCATATTCAGCTTTGTTTCGTATTCTGGTCCTAGTGTCCTTTCAAAAAACACACGCAACACTTTTTCACAGAAAGGTATTTTCCCTGAAGACAACGCTTTTTGAATGGAAGTTAAGCGAATAGGTGTGCCAATGTACTCCATGCCTGCAGCTACAAATGTTATTTGTTCATAGGCGAAGTCTTCAAAGGTTTTGCTACCCCCTGAAGTTCCCATGAGTGGCGCTACTCTGTCAGCAATTTCTGAGACGCGTACAAAGTTCTTTAGTAACGGTATACGACAAGAGTCACTTTGCGCAGCTGGGTGTACACTGAAAAACCTATCGCCATAACCTAATTGCTCCATTTCCTGCTTGATAGACTCTTTCCAGTCAGTGTCGTTTTTTGGATCGATAACGACGATTACTTTGCTGTTATTTTTTGTTTTGTCGCTTTTTTTGATCTTATTTTGTTGGCCATTTATATTGAAGCGAGCTGAACTTACTTTTGCACCCATATGTATAGCGTTGAGGCTAAGCAAGCGTAATAGTGTTGTTTTGCCTGTACCTATATTTCCTGATATGAGTGTGTGCCCAAAATAAGTATCTTCCACAACCTTTATTTCTGTTTCATCGCCTACAGCATGGATAAAGGGTTTTCCACCAAGCTCTTCAGTTTCATGCTGAAATTCGTCTGTTGCTTTGCGTAGAAAAAATGGAAGCTTTATATCCGTTAATTTTGAGTCCATATTCATAACTTGATAAATACGATTGGCATGTTCTGAACCCCATTCAAACCCATACCCCATAAAGTTGTGTCTAGGGTCAACAAATTTGTCATTCGTTATTCTTGGTTCAAGCGAGTTGATTTCCCGTAATTGTTTACAATCCATAAACTCTTTTCTATTGAGTTTTAGTTTTAACTGACGCTCTATTAATGGTTTTGCTTTCCTAGCATACAGATAACTTCCACCAGCCAGTATGCCAGCAATACCAAATGAAACGGTTGCTCCTGGTTGGAATGCACCTAAAGTCATAAACGGAGTTGTTATTGCACCAATGCCATAAGCTATTGCTGTGTTTACTTCATAGATAGGTCGAAATAGAAACTCAACGTATCGCCCATCTGTTCTATTGTATTTACTACTCACTGAACACCTCTGTATTTGATACATCTTGTATGTGGACTTGTATGGCAAATGAACTCATGTCTTTAATTTTTACGTCATGTTTATAGCGCGCTTTCATTAATTGGATTAGTTTGCTTATACGTATCCCTTTTATAAAAGATGGGCTTGAATCGCTAACTAACGCTACTTCTTTTAATATAATGTCTATGTGTTCTGGACCACCAGCTACATTAAATTTGTGAGCTAGCAAGATTTCGCCAAGACTTCCTTTGATGCTTGTTGTTGTGAATTCAAACTCTGTTGGGTCGGTCAAAGGCAAACTAGATTTATCTTTACCGGCAGTGGCTTTTTTCTTAGTAGTCTCACTCTTTGCTTTAGGTGAATTGGTATTAACACCTTTTTTGGTTTCTGAACTGCTTTTAACAGCGCCAGTTAACGAGGACTGACCTAAAGGTGTTAGTTCAAAGCAAACGACAGACTTTGCTTTTTGACGCCGAACAAGTGTTGCAAGGGATGAGCTACCTAGTTTTTGCCGTATAAAACCTTTGCTTAATAGCGCTTGTCCAGCTTCGATTTGATTAGTGTTGTAGGCTTCAACGTACTTGTTTACGTCTACGTACCATTTATTATTGATTTGCAAAACATACTCGTGGAATGTAGGCTTTTCGTTCTCCAAAGCTGGTGGTATTGCCTTTTGATTTATTTCCACAGATACAGCCTGTTCAGTTTTTTCTGCAAGTGTTGTCTGTTCAGTTTGTACTACAGAGGTATCGGTGCTGTTTTCAAATAGAATTGGTGTAACATTCGCTTTTTCCGGTTTTTTAGGCTTTGGCATTTTTTTCTTTTTGGCCGTGACTTGTTTATTTTCCCCTGGATTTACTTCAGTTTTAGGCGGAACTGTTTTTTCTGTTTTGGAGGTACTGGTTTTTTCCTCAACATGGTTTACACCATTGTTAACGGAAACGGTTTTTTTAGTCGTGCTAATGTTAACTTTGTCATGTAATTCGTTCGTACCTTCAATTACCGTCTCTTTTTCTTCGCTTAGCGCTTTAGTATCAAAGCTTAGCTCTGTAAAACTTCCATCTTCTTTCGTAATGAAATATTTGTTTGAGCCACTAAGGTAAAGTAAACCTTCTAAGTTTGGGTGCACTGGGTCAGAATCATATATCCACTCGCGATACACCACTTTAATCAACTCAATCCAATTAATGCTGATTGTTTCGTCAATGATGTTTATTACATCTTGTTCAGTGAACTTGCCTATAGCAAATAGCGCAAAGCGATTTTCTTTATCGAATGGCTCTACTATTCTGAAATCTTCCATCATTCCTAATAGTGACTTTGTATCATTTGGTAGAGCATCGAACTGGTTAGCCCGTGCAGCTTTTAGGATTCCATCAAACGCTGATTGCCAACGAATAAAAACACAATCTCCAATTACAAAAGCATGGCTTTTTTCAGCATTAAAATTCCATTTGCTTTTAAGGCTTCGCATCGTGTCGACAATAGACATCATTCTTGATTTTTTTAAGGTACCAAAAGCCGAAGTTGCCATTGTTTTGACATCTTTAGCCGTTGACACTGAATCTCCAAAACGAATTGCTGTGGCAAGGTATCCATTGATGTGAGCATATCCGTTAAGTGCAGACGTTAGATTGCTATATAAGTCATCTGGGGAGTCCATAATGAACTCTAACCCCTCTCCTTTTAATATGTGTGGTAACAGAGTGGCACCTGAAGACACGTGCTCCTTGTGTACACGAGATGCTCTAAAGTGGACAAAATATCGTTCTACTTTATTGCGGGTAGCCCATTCAATTAAAGTTTCAATTTGTGGTATCCAAGGCTTAATTGGTTTCCCCCAGCTCGCGATTGGTACACTTATATTTTTTTCATCATCAAAAATTGTATACGCACTCACCTGCATATCTGTCAAAATTTTACCTGTATCATGTAAAAGCGCCCCAACCCACGCTGCATACATGTAACGGACACGACGTTGTGCATCTAAGTCCACTTTACCAACGGTCGGAGGCAATTGATTGTCTGCTTTACGCAAAGCGATTAAAGCTGCATCTAGCGAGTGCCGAAATAATCCACCTGGTTGTGAATGGTGGTGGTATTCAGATGCAGGAAGCATGTGAACATATTCCGCTAGCTTGCGAATTACACTCAAATAACGCGCGTCAAAAAGATTAACACCATCCTCAGTGGTTCTATGAAACCCAATATCTACGTGTTGCTCAAGCGCTATAATTTGGTCTTTATAGCGCTTTAAAATGGCGTCTACACAAAACACGCTCAAACCATTTACTTTAGGTGGGTAAAATTGAGCTTCAGCATCGTGTACTGGCCTGTTATAAATATCCAAATAAATTTCTCCACTTACATTGGTCTGTAAGTGGATCGGCTTAGGTTTATCTTTAAGAACCTCTACGTCACCGTTAACCGGCTTAGTAGAAGTGGATAAACCAAATAGCATTTTCATGGTGGATACAAATGACATTATGCTACCTTGCTTTCACTATCTTCATTTTTGGCTTTAACAATTAATACTAATTGTTCTTCAGTCAGTATTGTTTTTGCTACCTCATAAGGAATGTCACACAGTGAAAGCATGTTAAATTGTGGATCACGCAAAAATTCCAAATAGTAACGCGGATTAAATTGGCCTCCTTCGCGTTTACCCGGCGAAGTCACTTTCATTATTCTGTCAGTTACACCAGTAACAATTGCTGCTGCCTGTTTGCATGCTTGCTCATACTCAAGATCATCTAAAGCACCAAACATAAATAATTTTTCAATTGCGTTTAACTCTTTGTCCACGGCAACAATTAACTGAGTAATTGTGAGTCCTACTGGGTGAGACACTTCAAATTGCATGGCGTAACTTTCTGGAGTATTAATTATAAGGTCACCCATAACCGGTAAACTTTTCTCACGTTCTACTCGGTGCTCATGAAGTGTATCCAGCTGGGCTTGAGCAAGACTTAAATTAATATCTCTATGCCATTCACTTATTCTTGTGTACGCAACGCTAGAGGTTTTTGCCATCCGTAAAATTGCAGCTAAGCGCTCGAATGCATTTAGAATTTTATGCTCGTTAAGCTTTAAATATGAATGTGTGTGGTCTGTTTCATACTTAATCATGGTAGTGATTGTTTTCATTTTTCCAGCATGCTTTGTGGCCGCTCTTTGCGCCTGTTCATTCTTGACATGTTCAGCTGATATTGAATTTTCAGTTTTAGTCTGCATTTTGTATCTCCTCAGTTTCTAAAGTTTTTGTGTTGTTCAGTAGCTTTAAGCTTTGATGAATCATATTAATAAGCGTGATAATTGGTTCCGCTTTAATTAGGAATTCATCAATTAAACTAACTTCCCAGCTTTCAGCGTTTTTCACTAATTGGAATCGACTTGTTGTGCCATCTTTATTCCGCTTGAGTTCTTTTGCGTAGCGAAGTGTCTGCTTATTGCTTTTAGCAACATTGAGCCTTGCCCAACTGTTTTCGTAAATTCGCCACCTGAGCGTTACTCGGTTATGGTTTTTGGTTTTGTATATGCGAATGCTCGGTGCAACCTTGCCGACTTTATCGGTTCGGTCCGGATTAGCGGCTTGACTTATGATTTGTCTATTAATGTCTCGCCAAACACCCCAATATCCATCCACTAACGAATCAAGCTTTAAAGCTAGGTCGTCTTTTTTATCAGTTAAATACTGTCGAACTTCAAATGCATCTTGGTTCATTTTTCAAAACTCTTGTTTCTGTCGTGATGTCATTTTCGCGTAATTATCCTTAAGAGAAAAAAAATACAGAGGGTATAAATGCATGCTGTAAATTTCGGGCACCTTCCGGTGAGGTATTCTTTTACTATTGATGCCCTAAAATCTAATTGAGGGCAGTTTCATCAAACTGCCCTTAAACGGGCGGTTTAACCAAAACTGCCCTCAATTAATTAGGGGAGAATTAAGTTTTCGAGGTTTGCTTAATTGGTGCTTTTTTTGGTAAGAACAGAATGATTTGTAAAATGCCCTAAAAGGGCGTTTTGAGTGACGTCTTAATTAATTGAGGGCGCTTTTAATTTTTTTTATCAATTTAATTTAATATCCTGCCCTAAAAATGGGCGCAATAAATATCTCACCCTATTAATTGAGGGCGGCTTCTTTTTTTGTTGAATTAATATTTCGTAAACTTTAATTTTGGAGAAGTATGAAATTTAGCGTAATTCCTCTAAATAAATGGAGTTGCGCCATTGTGGGTAGGTTCTAGGGAAGTGCACTATTAATTGAGGGTAGTTTTAATAATTTTTTATTTTTTAGACTAGGGATAATGCCCTAAAAATGGGCGTAAAAAAAATCTCACCCCATTAATTGAGGGCTGTATTAAACTATATATTTTTGTGGTTATAAATTATTGAGGCGTATTTGGCTTAGTTATTTATTATAAATATGCGATTTTTTTATCGTTCAGCATCTCAATCATAATGCTGGATATACCAATCAAGAAGAAATGAAGCTCACTTTGTGAAAGCGCTAATGTATTTAATTAGAGGGAAAGGTAAAATGAGTAGCGCAGTTCATCAATTAAAGCTGCATGCGAACAATATGGAATTTACTTAGTCATAATTGCAATGCTGTGCCGCTTTTGTGCCTCTTTCATGCCACTTCCCGATCAGCAATCGACCTACCCAATATACTAAACTATACATCGCCTTATTGTGCCGTTTTTGTGGCGCTTTCATGCCACTTCCCGATAAGCGATTGACATACCCAATACCATAAATTTCGCATCGCCATATTGCTCCCTTTTTATGCCGCTTTCATGCCGCTGGTCGGTAAATAATTTACATATCCAATATTATAAATCGTACATTGCCATATTATGCCGCTTTTATGCCACTTTTGTTCTATAGCTTTGTATTGGTCTGTGTTTTTGGTTATCGTTCACTCAACTAATAACTAATAAGTTTTATAATTAAACCTTAGAGGTGTCATTTTGGGGTGCTCTAATATTTAAAGCTTTTAATTACTGGGTGTATTCTCTGCCTGAACAATACATATAGGAGTGTAGAGAATGGCTAAGAAGATAGTGAGAGCTGCTGAGGTTGGGTTTGGAACAGTAAGTTTTACTGTGTCGGGTGACGATAAGCCAGTGATAAAAACGTTTAGCTCTTCTGTTGGGCGAATTAATGAGAGCCGAATTGGGCAAGCCGATATGGGAATTGGTAAGCGTGAAACGGTAGAAGTCGATATTGATGGCGACATTTTTGAAGTTGGGCCTGACGCTTATTTAAGTGCTCAAGACTCTGATGATGTTTTAAGTGATCATTATGTTGGTTCCAAACAATATAAAGCATTATTAAAAGGCAGTCTTTCACTAATGCATGATCGTGTTATTGATTTGCTTGTTGTTGGCCTACCTGTTAATCATTGGTCAAAAAAAAACGAGCTTATAAAATTAACAGAAGGTGTGCATGATTTCAAAGGCGGTAAGCAACGAATAGTTAAAAAGACTATGGTGTTACCACAACCGGTTGCTGGATTAGTTTCTTATGCGACAAGTCTACCTAAACAAGAGTTTGAAAAAAACTTTAAAACAGCAAACGTTGTTTGTGTCGATGCCGGATACTTAACACTAGATGTATGTACATCTCGTGGATTAACGCCAATTGAAAAAAGAAGTGGTGCTACTGAGAACGGCTTTTCAACCGTATTGAATGAAATTATACCGACCTTATCTAAAGCTTTTTCATTAACTAACAACTTATCAAGACGCTTAGTGGATGATGCTTTCTGGAAAACTAATGGCAAGCTAAAGGTTAGAGGTTACGAATACCCATTCCCAATTTGCAAAAAAGAAGAAAATGATCTCGGTATCGAATATGACGTAACGGGTAATATTAATAGTTCGACAAGTACGGCTGCAAACTATGTAAGAAACATTGTAGGTAGCGGTGATGACATTGATTATTTTGTTTTATTCGGTGGACCAATTAAAACTTTTGAACCAGCTATTAGAGCGCAATATCCACATCATAAAATGATTGTACTAGAAAATAATTTAACTACCGTTGTTGAGGGGCTGTTCTACGCGGGCAAACAAGTCGTTAGAGGTTAATCTATGAGTAGTATAATTAAAGTAACAGCGAGAATAAAAAGAGAAAGTAAACTTGGGATTCATTTGGTCAATGATTCTCAGTTATCTGGCTACCCTAATGAGTTAATTAGGTTAGCCATTCAAGGTTTGTTATTTGAGAGTCTAGTTAATAATGGAGGGGAGGTAAAGTTATCAGTTAACCAACCGAATCACCCTTTGGTTGACAGTAGTTTGAACAAAGCTTCTGTTGCTGTAGAGAAAACCCAAAGTGAGCCTGTAGAAGAAGTTGAGGAAGGTAAAAATCAACTTGACCTCGTACCTTACTTGGATAGATACATGGAAAATTTTGATTTTACAGATTCAAATGCAAGTCCCGATTAAAGGCCTGCCCATCCAATACTTTAGGATGGGTATTTTGTAAAGCGATTAGAAAAAAATGCTCTTAAATTTTATTTTACTTCATATAATTTAAGTTGATGTTTCGTTAATCATTGAATCTATTCGTATTTATATACTAAATTAAAAATTAACTCGCTCTAAGTCACAAGTGGTGACGTTATTTTTATTGAGAAGTTCCTTTTATGAATCTATAATTCAAAATCATAGAATAATTTTAAACGGAACTAGAGCAATGCTAGAAAATGCAAACAACCTTGCCGATCAAATTAATAACTACTTTAATTGCAATGTGGAGCTGTTATTAATAATTAAATCACTTATTGATTTTGATTGTGATATTGAGGGTGTCATTGGCATTGATTCACAACTTGTAACAGCTCTTAAAAATGCTCATGTTCAAGATATTGCATGTTTAAAAAATGCAGATTCTCGCGTTCCTTTATTCAAATTAGCGTGCTCACCAAGTGACCTAACTCAAGCTATTGCTTCTATGAAAATAAACAAACCAAAAGCAGGGTCAATAGACCACATATTTGCATCTGAGGTTAAATAGAATGTCTATATCGTTGACTAATATTTATAAAAATGAAATAGCTATTTGCGCTTTAGCAGTGTTAGGTACTGAAAAGAAAATTCTACTTGCTCTGTCTCATAGACGAAAAGACAATATCAAACACTTTTGGAAAGACCTCCCTTTTTCAAGACAATTTCGTCGTGGTCAAGGTGGTTGGGTAAAAGATACTGAAGGTCGGCTGATGGCCGACAGAATTTTATCGTTATATAAAAAAATGTATAAAGATACCCAACTAGACAGACCTATAACTGGTGTGCAATTATTGAACATGTACTATGCCTATAATGCATTATACCCAAACTCTAAAATTCACCCTACTCGTATATTTTACTTTTTCCCACTAGTACGTGAACAGCTACTTGGTATTATGCCGTCATGTGCTTGCTGTTCTAAGTCTTACGTAGTTCATTATGATGACAACTCTGACATAAACCTTTGTGCATCGTGCCATATTACTGGTGCAAAAGCTCCAAAGGCTAAACGTGAGAAACATGGGCTATTTGAAGATCAGATAACTGACGTTCCAATGCATGATAATTTACCTCAGCGACAACAAGTTTAAAAGTTAATGTAAGAGACGCATTTAAAAAGTTTGATTTTTAATATTTGAAAACCAATACTAATAGCAATTTCAAGTGCCAAGGTGTTGTTTTTTTATGCGTAAAACTTTTTTATCATTACTTCTTATTGCCACACTACCTTTGCAGGCTGTCGAATGGCTTGATCCAATGACTCCTAAGAAGTCACAAGTAAGCATTAATTTTGTTAACTTACTAGGTGATGAGCAGGCTTCACTAATTAATGTTGGGCTAAACAACAATGCTGAACAAAAGCATTATGTCGCGGGTGTGCTAATTCAAAAAGAGAAACCTAAATATTTAACTTTAGTAGTAGCTAACTTCGATAAAAGTTTGTCTGGATTTGATTTTTATTTCAATCACGTAAATGTAAAGGCAACATGTTCTCGCCTAAAAGGTGATGTTGCAGATGAACTCTTAAAAACTAAGGCTTATTTATCACAAAGCGTGGAACTGTATTATAAACAAATGTCATTTTCTGCTCCATGGCATCGATTTCAGCAAGCAAGTAATGCCAGGCATTTTGTTCAACAAATCTCAGATGTTGGTAATATAAATTCAATTTCATTGTGTGAAATACCAAATCAATTTTTATAATTTTAAAAGAGGCTCATAAGCCTCTTTTTTATTACATAATTATTTATTTCTTCGATTAACTCTCCCCTCCTCCTTTTTTGGCTGTTGAATGATTAGAGGTGGCATATTTGTACTCTCTAATATTTCAAAATTTCCTATATTAATAAGAAAATGGCTCAATTGAATATTGGGGGTCATTTTGAAAAACACTATATTAGCTACTTTACTACTTGCAACTTGCTTTAATGCTTCAGCTGCATCATCAACTTCAACAAACTCTCCTTTTTATGGCGATAAGTACAGAGGGTGGTATTGGTTTGAAGATCCACCTGTAGAACCTGAAGATGAGCCAGAAAAAGAAAAGCCGGCAGCACCAGCAGCTGAAACTAAGCCAGAAGAAGAGAAAAAAGAAGAAAAAGTACGCTTAGATGTTGCTTGGCTCAAATCAAAAATACCTGAGTATCAAGAAGCCGCTATTAATAACCCAACGAGGGAAAACATTGCACGCTACATGTATGTGCAGCGTTATATGCTCGATATTAGCTCACGATTTGCTACTAAAACAATGGAATTTAATCAGTTCGAATCTGAATTAGATGAATCAAAACGTCGCCCTATGTCCACGTTTTCATTAAACGTATTTAAAGATGACACAAAAAAAGCCATAAGCAATGTTATTAGTGCAATCAATGAAAAGTCTCATTTATGGTTTTTCTTCTCGTCTAATTGCGCCTATTGCAAAAAACAACTTCCGTTATTAAAAGAATTAAAAATACGCTTTGGTATGAATGTACTTGGTATCTCAATGGATGGGTCAGTATTGCCCGACATGGAAGATATTGAAGTCGTGGTTGATACAACAAATGTTGCTGAACGCTTTGGCGTTCAGTTCACACCAACCATGTTTATGGCTCTTAATGACGGTAGCGGTTTCACCAAAATAGGTGAAGGCTTAACTACGTTACCTCTAATGCAAGATCGTATTCTTTTATCCGCCCGATTAAAAAATGTAATTACCGATGAACAGTATCAACAAACTCAAAACGTTCGGGAGATTAATGTGCTGACCGATACGGATGGAACTATGTTAGCTGATGCAGAATTAATTGAGAATGACCCTGGTTATTTAGCTGAAATACTTAAATCGAAATTAGCTGATTCTAAGCCAGTAGGTGCTCAATTATTTAACTCTCTTTCTGGGGAATAATGATGAAATTAAAAAAAATTGGAATTTTTGTTAGCTTGTGCATGTTAACAAGCTCTCTAAATGCTAATGCAGAAATGAAAGACTTATTTGATTCGTATCAAAATGATTTAGGTCCATATCAAGTTGACGTTGCTAGTGGCAATAACTGGGGGTTAGGTCAATTTTCTGCTCGTTGGAATCAGCCTACAATTGATGTCGTTTCATTAGAAAGTCCATCTATATCCGTAGGTTGTGGTGGCGTAGATCTATACGGAGGTTCGTTTGGTCTAATATCTGGCGACGAGCTAGTTCAAGTTGGTAGAGCGGTAGCTCAAGGTGCAGCTTCTTACTTTTTTAAACTAGCAATTAATAATATCTGCTCAACATGTGCTGCAGAAATGGAAAACTTACAAAATAAATTACAGCGATTTAATGAACTGGCTCGAAATGCCTGCGCTGAATCTCAAACCTTCTTAGCTAATAACGAGTATGTTGGTGAAGATAGGTTGGTAATGCAAGAAAGCCTTATTAGTTCCGATATGGCCTCAAAAGTTGGTTCTGTTACTAGTTGGGCTGGTTCTATTCTTGGCGATAAAAATACAAATGAAAAGAAAGATTTAAACACCAGAAAGCTAACTCTTGAAGGTAATTCAGTCTATCAAGCTGTTACCTTATTAAACCCAACTTCATCAACACCTTTTTTGGATGCGCTTGAGTTCAAAGGTGATACGCAGAAGAAAAAAATGGCATCTATGTTAATGACTTTATTAGGTACCAAAGTTATTAAGTTTGAAAATGGTGCCACTGAAGTAGATGCAGAACCTGGAGTTGATAACACTGGACCTGCTAATTATTCAGATTTCATTTTTGGGAAAACAGCTGTACCGATAAAAATTAGAAGTTGTGGAACTGAAACTATTCCTATAGGTGGCGAATATCGCTGTTTAAATGTTGAAACAGAAACAGTGAGCTTTACTCCATTAGAGATGGTAGTAAAAGCGAGACTTGTTGGAGAAGCAGGTAGCCCTGGTATTTTTGCTAAATATTTAAGTCAAACACCTCTTAACGCAGAGGAGAAGCGCTTTGCTAAAATATTCACTTTCCCATATGTACGTTGGGCAGTATTTGCTAAAGAGAACCATATAAACATAGACGATATTGCGAACTATGCAGCTACATTGTTGTTGAGACAAATAAACGAGGAAATTTTTAATCAAGTCAGCAAAGTTTATGCAATGACCGCTTCGGCTAAAGAAAATATGTATAACTCAGGTACATCTTTAAAAAAGGAGTATGAAATTGCATACCGAGACTTTAGCAAACAGTATGAGCTTGTAAGCAAAAAGATATATGCAAGTAATACAGAGAGCACCCAAGCCCTCCAAACAGTAGTGCAAATCTCTGCTATAACCAAACAGACTAAAGGGTGATATATGGACTTAAATGTTTATTTACAAGGTGATTTAGAGTTTGCGAATGATACTCTTGTTGCTGTAGCCCGTATGTTTAACGCTGGTTCGACTTACGATCAAATACAAACTGGTGCAGGAGTTTTAATATTCCTAACTCTATTTCTATCATACTTTAAGTATATTCTAGATCCAGAACGCTCACCTTACCCTTTTAAAGAGTTTGTCTTCGGCGTTATGGGCTTTATTATGTTTGTAGGCCCTCTATCCCCGCGTTTTACTGTTCATCTACAATCAGTTTCAACTAGTTCGCTTGATGTTCGGACTGTCTCAAATGTACCGTTCTTAGTAGCTGTTCCTTCTTGGGCTGGTACGAATTTAATTGGTGGCTTACGTGATTTAGCTGCAAATAACTTCACAACACCTTCAATGGGCAGTAATGCACCCGCAGATCCATTAGGAGCACTTGTAAGACTCCATTCTATTCCTATGTCACCCGTTATAAACTCCTTAGATCATCCGGGACAGTACGATTTTAAGACATCTATCAAAAATTATATAAATGATTGCTATATACCTGATCAGCTATTAAGTACAGGTAATCCAAATGGGAATATGGGTGGATTAGATGCAGCTAGATTAGACAAGGTAATTGATAAAATTAAGGTTACATACCCTGACTACTACACTAGAATATTTTTAAATAATAGTCCTGATGGAGAGTATCTATCGTGTGACGTGGCTTATAACAAGATATACGCCCATATAAATACGGGTAAATTCCCTACTATGGTTTCTAGTTATTATGAAGCGCGCGGTGTTGATGCTCCTTCTATAACTGCTGCATATAGCCTTTTGACTGGTGGTGGTATGGCCAGCCCTAATCCATATGAAGTAATGGCTGGTCGTTTTCTTGCTTTTCATACTTATGAGGCTCTACAAGGCCAAGATAGCCCGTGGGTTAATAAAATGGTCTTTGAGTCAATGCAAAAACGTTTGTACGAGCAAGCAGGTGAACGCTCTTTGTTCATGAACTACATGATTCCAATGATTTCTGTATTTGAAATGTTTACGTTCTTTATTGGGCCTGTAATGATTCTATTATCTGTTATGGGGGGCGCTGGTTTCGCCATGATAGGCAAATACATGTACCTTATCTTGTTCGTTAACTTATGGGGTTTCATTAAAGTTTTTGTTGATTTGTTTACATATAAAGCAGCAGAAAAAGCATTCTCAGTATCTACTAGTTTCGCTCAGATGGACCCATTCTCAATGGGAGCTATGCCCGCTGTAATATCGGAAGTTGAAGGGTTCTTAGGTGTAGCTTCGGCATTAACCGCTGCAATACCAATGCTTGCAATGTTTTTACTTTACGGTGGTGTTCACTCACTAATGGGTGTTATGAGTTCAGTTAATCCAACTGGTAAAGGCAGTGTTGATGGTACAAATATTGCGCCAAGGTTATCAAGTTCGTGGTCTGATGGTGCGCAAAGTATGGGTACGCACAGCAATACATACAACGCTGGCACTGGAGCTGTTGAAGCTAACGTGAAATCAAGTGATTCGGGTCGTTTTGCAAACGTAAATATAGATTCTGGTATTAATAATTCATTAGGTAATTCAATATCCATTGCCGAGAAAGATGTTCAATCAAAAACCCAAGCATATGAGCAGACTGTATCAACTGCTATGGCGTCGCTTGAACAAAACGCAGATGTAGTTGCAGGATCAAAAAACAAGACTTGGAGTGATATGAATACGGCCGAAAAAACCGTTGCATTGAAAAGGTCACTCGAAGAAGGCCAAAATATTTCTTCCGATGCAGCTAGCCAAGCCGCATTCCAAATTATGGGGCAAGCAGTAATTTCAGTAGCTGGCGGCGTTAATACGTATAAAGATTATTCTGCGATAGGTGGTGCTCCTACTCCTTTTAAGCTTGGTGTGAACGCAAGCGTTTCATCAAATTTATCAAATATGGATATGACTAAATTTGGTATTAAAGATAGTTCAGCCCAAAAGCTTCTGGAAGATGTAGCAGAAAGCCACAAGGGGCAAACAACTAATAGTGAGCAAGGTGCTTACAATATTTCCGAATCAAATCAACAAAGCGAAAGTTTTCAAGAAAGTTTAAATAAAGGGCATAAATTACAAGAGCAAATTGCACAATCACGAGAACTTTCAACTAACTTAGGTGAAATGTATAACTCAAGTAATGGTCTTAAATTTAGTCAAGCGCTAAATAATGAAGCTTTAGCACCCCTTGTAGATGGCAAATCTTTAGATACTTATATTGATGGTCTATCCGACGATCAAGTTAAATCATTAGTGGGTAATGATGCTGGTGGCTCAGTTGATAGTAAAAAAGATTACCTCAAAGATAAATATCAAAAAGAAGGCGCTGAGTTAGCAGGTCCAGCGCAAGCAGGTTACGGAGGTATGCTGTCTATACTTGACGACATATTAGCAAAACAACCGCAGTCTATCGATGATGTTAACAGCCAAGCAGATATGCTTGCTGATTGGAGCCAAGTTGTATCCGACAATGCCCAATCAAATGGCGCAACACCATCTCAGCTTAATGCGCTAAGTATGATGAATGACTCTTACCGTAAACTTGATGAAACTACAGCAGATGGTGGCGTGATAAAAAATGCTTCCCCTGAGTTACTAGGATTAGATACAGATACTTCTAATGCTAAACAGGCCGAAAATGCGATTAAAACGTCCAAGTTTGATAAGCCTTTTAAAAATGATATTCCTTCTGAAAGTGACTATTCAAAAGAAAAATACGGGGCAATGACTGAAAAACAAGCTGATGCAATGAAACGTGTTGAAGGTCATACTTTATTAAGTGGTGACCAACAAGATGTAATCGATAGAATTAAAAGCGGAGAGTTAAACGGTGCAATGTGGGCGTTCGGGCAGATTGAAGGAGAAGATAAATTTGCGCGATTTGCTGCTGATAGAGCTGCTGAATTAGGCTATGACGAAAAGAGTGTTTATGAAGGTACTCAAGCATTGAATACAAAATCGCCTTCTGAGATCCAAGATATGTTTGGTCGCGTGAATACCGGCATAGCTTCATTTGATGATATGAAATCAATAGCACAAATGTCACATGCAGCTGATTATTTGACTAATACACAATCTGGCAACAACTCTTTTATTGTAGGTTTAGGTGCTGGCGAGTTAGATGAATTTAGCGGCTCTACATTAGCATTTAAAGCTGGAGAGCAAGCGTTAAGTAATACATCCCTAGGTCGCGATATTAACAGTGTAATGGAAATGGGTGGTAAAAATGGTTTTAGCTATGCATCTACAATGGATGCAGTGGGCTTGATGGCCGGTAAAGGTGGTACTGTCGGGGCTCAATTCCCTTATGAAGCCAACAAAGTCGATCTTATAAACAATAATCAATCATACAAAAATGGGGTTGATAAAGCGGATAAAAATACCTTATTTGGTACTGGTGTTAGTTATGATAAAGATGAATCAGCTCCTACAGCTGCGTTGAATTCATTCAAAGAAAATGCAGCACATATAATGAGTTCTAATGAAGAAGGTTATAATTCAACATCAGCAGCTAAAGCATTTACTTCACTTCTTGACAGAAATGAAACCGTTCCGGGTAATCCTTATATTAATATGAATGATGTAACTATAGACAAAATGTTGAGGGGCGGAGACAACAATTTATTAAGAAGTGTTTATCAAAACTCTGATGAACTTCGGGGTGCTTTGGACTCAATACCAGACGAAGAATTACCAAAAAACTTTAAACCATACTTCAACGATATTCTTAATCAAGCTAATGAAGCATATAATAGGCTGGGTCTCTCATCCCTTTCACCGTATTCTGACGGGAATGAAATACAAAAAACAAATAATGTCGATGTACCAACGGAAGTAAGCTCTAGTAAATCACCTGTATCAACATTCAAGACAGATAACGGTAGATTTACTTTACAATCACAAAATGAAGATGGTTCATTTGTTTATAAAAATGAAAAGGACAATGGTTATTCCTATAAGCAAGGTGATGCTTATATGTCACCTATAGAGAGTAAAGAGCCATCTAGTGTAAATCCGACTAGTAATACTAGTGCTAAACCGCCTGAGGCACCTGAAGGGTCTTCAAATACAGCTCAGTTTGATAATAGCGAAATACCATTATCTATGGGTGTATCAGCATTCGCAGTTGGTGTTCCTGGTCTATTGAATTATGTAAATTCACAAACTAACACTAATCAGTCAAAAGTAAGTGATGAAGCGGCAGAAAAACAGATACAAGGCGTTGATAGTTCTTCTTCTGTCCCAAGAAATACTTCTTCTAATGATGGTTATACTTCACAACCAAAAGTAGATAACGATCAGAACGCGAATGCTAACGATGTTGGTAAAGGTAAGGCGCCACTTAATACGGGTGCTGCTCCTTTAACTGCTCAAGCTAACGCCACTCAAGAAGTTAATGGGCTTACACAACCAAAAGCTAATAACGCTCAGAACGTGAAAGCTGATGCTGCTACAAGCAATGCACCGCTGAATACAGGCGCTACTGCTTCAACTTTGCAAGCTAACGCGACTCAGCAAGTGAATGAGCCTACACAACCAAAAGTAGATAATGCAAACTCACTAAATAGTGAACAAGCCCAGAACGAGAAAACTACCGATGTTGGTACAAGCAATGCACCGCTGAATACGGGTGCTGCTTCAACAGCTCAAGCCAATGCTACTCAGCAAGTGTCTGAGCCTACTCAACCAAAAGCAGATAGTGCTCAGGCTGGCAGTGAAAGCTCACTAAATGGTGAACAAGCTGATAATGGGCAAAACGTTAAAGCTGACGAGATTAATACAGGCAATACGCCGCTGAATACGGCTTCAACAGCTCAAGCCAATGCTACTCAGCAAGTGACTGAGCCTACTCAACCAAAAGCTGACAATACTCAGGCTGGCAGTGAAAGCTCACTAAATGCAGATCAAGCTGATAATGGGCAAAACGTGAAAGCTACCGATGTTGGTACAGGCAATGCCCCGCTGAATACGGCGGCTACAGCTTCAACTGCGCAAGCTAACGCTACTCAACAAGTGACTGATGCACCAAAGCCAAAAGCTGATAATGCACAAAATGTGAAAGCTACTGGTGTTGGTACAGGCAATACGCCGCTGAATACGGCGGCTACGGCTTCAACTTCGCAAGCTAACGCTACTCAACAAGTGAATGAACCTACTCAACCAAAGGCAGATAGTGCTCAGGCTGGCAGTGAAAGCTCACTAAATGCAGATCAAGCTGATAATGGGCAAAACGTGAAAGCTACCGATGTTGGTACAGGCAATGCCCCGCTGAATACGGCGGCTACGGCTTCAACGGCTCAAGCTAACGCGACTCAGCAAGTGACTGAGCCTACTCAACCAAAAGCTGACAATACTCAGGCTGGCAGTGAAAGCTCACTAAATGCAGATCAAGCTGATAATGGGCAAAACGTGAAAGCTACCGATGTTGGTACAGGCAATGCCCCGCTGAATACGGCGGCTAC
>NZ_JACJEW010000149.1:0-2116 GCF_014164315.1 Pseudoalteromonas sp. SG44-1 | reverse complement strand
TGCTATCATAAGGAGCTTAAACCTTTAGAGCATTACATTGAACAAATGGCTAAACAACACAACCCTGTTCACCTTAATATTTTGCAAACAATTAATGGTATAGGCCGCATTCTCGCACTCACTATTATTTACGAAATTGGTGACATCAATCGCTTTTCAAGCGTACAAAAGTTCGCTTCATACAGCCGGTTAGTCAAATGCAAAGCGGAATCTGCCGGCAAAACTTATGGCACACAAGGCAATAAAATTGGCAATGCACATCTAAAATGGGCGTTCTCGGAAGCTGCCGTACTACTGCTCCGTCACAACCACAACGCCAACAAATACCTTGAAAAACTACAAAAACGAATGAGCAAAGCCAAAGCACTGTCAGCACTTGCACATAAGCTGGGTCGCTGTGTTTATTATATGCTTAAAAAAGAGACGGTATTCGATGAAGCAAAATTTTTAAAGAGTTAGTCACGGTACTGAGTGAGCTGAACATCTAACTGGATATAAGGCTGAGCATCAATCAATTGGGTGAGTTAATAACCAACAAGGTTTAACCTGATTATATGCCTACAGACCTAAGCCACTTGCCTTGATTAGACGCTCAGTACGCGTGCATTAATACAATAAACAAAGTCGCTTACACCTGACTTGAGCCTGAAACTAACTGGATCATAATGATGAAACCAGCCGCCTTGAATAGTGCCATGATTAGGTTAACCGATGAATGTCTAGTGCCCCAGCAACCCCAAAAGGATATGGAAAAAACCTGGCTGCGATGAGATCGCAATAAGAGAGCCTCTATATGTGTTTGCCGTAAGCAACTTGCTTAACAGCCGCATCGACAGACGAAGTAAACGAATTTGTTTATTGGTTTAGAATTGACCGTCAATTTATAAAAACGGTCAAAAAGAACTCTATTGCCTATTGACAGAGTTAAGGCTCATATGTGTTAGGCATTTTCCGTCGTTTCACGCCAGAGCTCATTAACGACACTAGTCATAGCGTCAATAATTTCAAAGATATACACTTGTGTAACTTCAAGGTGGACTCTAGCAAATTGATGTGAATTTAAATTGAGGTTTTTGGCAACAATTCTAAATTGCTTACTATGCAGCTCCTCGTCTAAGTGCCCAGCATTGTGAGCAATGATGTTCCTGATATCCCTTGCTTCGACGACTTTACCCCAAGAGGCAGTGCCAGTAGGTACTTCAATTTTGGCGACTTTACGTAGATAGTTTTTTGCTCGCTCAATACCTGAGCCACTGCAATCTTTTAAAGTACAATTTAAACCTTTTTCAAAATAAAAGCTGTGGCACAGTTGATTAAGATAATCTTCAAAAAGCGATACCAACATAAGCAAAAACGATTGTTTCTGGTATTGAGGAAATACTTCTTGGAAATGCGCACCTAAATCATTGCGATACTTGTACCTATCCCAACAAACAGACTCGTTCATTTCTATATCAGATTCGTTGTACGTAGTTAATTCTTCACGCCAATGGCGTTCTGATAGCTCGACAAAGATCCTAAACTTCTCTAAGTCAGACAAAAAATACAACGACACTTGATCGGATTTCTGCATTTTTACTCCTAATTGCCTAACGCCGCAAGTAACTGCGGATGAAACGGAACTTGTTTTTATGCGAGTATTTTACCGCATAAAAACAAGTGGAGAGTAAGACGTCAGATTGCCTTGCTTTGTTATGTGCCGGATTCATAGATTCCATTTTTTGTTTACTGCCTCTGTGATTACACTATCAGGAATAACACCTAATTCAGACAGTTTATTGCGCATAACTTCTATATGCCACCAAGGGCAAGCTGGGTCATTGCACGCTACATCAGGATCACCTTCATGCTCGAAGACTAAATGAAAACATAGCCAATGCATCTTTTCGAAAACCTCATAATCTTCCGAGTATTTCTCCACGGGCTTATCACAATGCACACAAATTCTTGATGAACTCATTATTAAGTACCGCAGACGTATTTAAGCCACATAACGAGGCTGTAGAATAACTCGTTTTTAATTTATTTTTATTGATGCATTAACCATAGCTGAGTTCCTATTTTGATTCAATCGGTTACTTCGATTTTACGTGAAATATAAAAAGAGGATTTACTG
>NZ_JACJEW010000148.1:0-2116 GCF_014164315.1 Pseudoalteromonas sp. SG44-1 | reverse complement strand
CATCATCACATTGAGATAATGCTTTTTCAACCGCTTGAACTTTAAATTCTTGTGTAAATCGACGTCTCATTTTTATCTGCCTCTATTAAAAGTTAGAGGCGACAACTATCCTGACACAGGGGGGTGAAATATAACGAGGCTGTAGAATTACTCGTTTTTAATTTATTTTTATTGATGCATTAACCATAGCTGAGTTCCTATTTTGATTCAATCGGTTACTTCGATTTTACGTAAAATATAAAAAGAGGATTTACTGTTGCTTTAATTGGCGTTTTGGAAGGGATTGCAGGTGTTTAAGTGGCTTATTTGGAGAGGTAGCAGCTTACCTTTATTAATGCATCGTGTTTTACGCATGCAAATATTAGTCTTTAAGATAATCCTCATTTACTTCTCTTTTTCTGCTCTTTGTGCAAAAAATATTTTATTGAATTTTTCACAAAGAGGTTCCGAGGCGCTACGCTTTAGAGTAATACAGATGCTAGATCCAAGAAGTATTTACGCGGCTGGGGACACTACTACCTAATAGCCAACGCTTATCAGCTAACGGTAGATTTAGATCACTGGATCCGCCGTAGGATAAGAATGTGCTACTGGCGACAATGGCGCTATTTATAAGGAATAGCACGCACTAAAGTACGCAGTTTAATGAAACTGGGTGTCAGCGAACGGCTCGCCATAGCCTGTGGTATCACCAGTACCAAAAGTAGGCGCTTGGAAGCGAAGGCCCTTGTAGAAGCTCAAAAACAAAAGGAATTAACATTGCGCTAGGCAATAACTACTTAGCTTCACAAGGTTTAGTGTCATTGAGGGATATTTGGATCAATATTCATTACGGGAGATGAACCGCCCATTGCGGACCCGCATGATGGGTGGTGTGGGGCTGGAGGTTAGAGACCTCCGGCTACCCGATTAGTTGCCGTTAATCAAATTTTTTACTGTTATTCCTTTGGTGAACTTATTGAATAACATATAAATAGGATATCCAAGTGTAATATGTAAACCAAAAAGTAGTGAACAACCCAATGGTAATAGTAATACTAAAACTACGGGTGGTGTTTCACCGGGAAATAAACCAAGTAACATAGCTACACCCAAAAGAGTCATCCACACTACTCCTGTGCAAAAGCCAAATAAAAAACCTAGTTTTACTACAGAAGTAAAACTGAGCTTAAGTTTATAAGATTGCATGAAAACTTCCTTGGCAACTAACGCCGCAAATAAACGGCAAAAAATAGTTGGCTATAATTTGTGAGGTACGAACAAAGCCAACTGTTTTTTGTCCGCACTTTTAATTTGACTTGTTATAAGGCTACTCAAAGTACTCATTCTTATTTAACATTTCGTATTCACATAAGCGACCTTTATGAAACACTCTCTGCATTTTGTTTTTTCTTCTGGTTGCTCTTAAGTAACCATCTTTTTCAATTTCAGTCTTTCTAGCTGAATATTGAGTTTGTAAAAGGTCAAAAGCTTCACGCCTTTCAGCTACGCTTTCATACTTAGTTATTGGCAGATAAAGATCCTTATCAATTTCCACAAATACTAACTTTGCTTTTTGAATTGTCTCACTTGGATTAAAATTAAGAGTAATAATGACTTTGTCATTATCGTAATCATAATAATTTACCCATTGGACATGAACATCATCCAATTGATTATCGTCGACCAGCACACAGTCAATACCACAACAGCTATCTATTAACGGTTTTAGAATGTTATCTAAATCAGAAGAGTTAGATGTTTCCAACCTTTTTTGTTCGTGTAATTGCCATGTTAGATGAAAAGAAACATCACCAGTTAAAACATAATCAAGACGGCTTAAAGCAGATCTAACTGCCTTTTTTAACTCTTCTTTTCTTTGAGTATTTTTAGATTGTAGAGTAACTGGTGATATATCAATATCTAAATATATCTCACCATCTTCCCTTAAATCTTCTAACCAACCAAGACCGTAATCAAGTGTAATCTCACTCATAGCTTCCAATGCCTTATAACGAGGCTGTAGAATAACTCGTTTTTAATTTATTTTTATTGATGCATTAACCATAGCCGAGTTCCTATTTTGATTCAATCGGTTACTTCGATTTTACGTAAAATATAAAAAGAGGATTTGCTG
>NZ_JACJEW010000147.1:0-2175 GCF_014164315.1 Pseudoalteromonas sp. SG44-1 | reverse complement strand
ACATCATCACATTGAGATAATGCTTTTTCAACCGCTTGAACTTTAAATTCTTGTGTAAATCGACGTCTCATTTTTATCTGCCTCTATTAAAAGTTAGAGACGACAACTATCCTGACACAGGGGGATAACGAGCCTGTAGAATAACTCGTTTTTAATTTATTTTTATTGATGCATTAACCATAGCCGAGTTCCTATTTTGATTCAATCGACAACTGACTTTCGCGTAAAATATAAAAAAAGACTTGGTGTTGTTTTAATTGGCGTTTTGCAGGTGTTTAAGTGGCTTACTTGGTGAGGTAGCAGCTTATCTCTATTAATGTAGTGTGTTTTACACGTGCGAATTAGCTTTTACTTCTCTTTCTGTGCTCTTTGTGCAAAAGATCTTTAATTGAATTATTCACAAAGAGATTAAGAGGCGCTGCGCTTTAGAGGGCTATAAGCAAATCCTATGCTAATAACGTAAGGATTGCACAGCGATCCCTTATGTATTTGCCGTAAGCTACTTGCTTAACGGCCACATCGACAGATGAAGTAAACGAATTTGTTTATTGATTTAGAATTGACCGTCACTGTATAAAAGCGGTCAAAGAAAATACTAGTGCCTATTGACAGAGTTAAGGCTCATATTTGTTAGGCTTTTGTTGGCACTGATAAGCCTAGCGCATTCATTAAATCATGCTTACTTTGCTCTAAAGTTTTACCTGCTGTATCTACAACAACTCTTTCAGTCATCCATTGATAGTATTCACGTTCATAAACACTCTCCCATGTTGGAAGTTGTAAGTCAGGTATATCAGAAACTCTAGTTTCTATTCGTTGTTTATGCTCGTGCAGGTCAGAGCAGATAACTTCAATTTCAATAAATTGAGCACTTGACCTAGTTGCAGTATTTCTCCACAACTCCCGTGACTCATTTACTGGATTTGTAGAATCAGCAACAACTGATTGTCCAAGCTTTAAATTATCCGACGCTACCGATGAGGCAATCTTATATCCCTCATCGTAAATCTGATTAATACCATGGCTTTTTAAGGTTTGTTCAATCGTATCAACACGCAAATAAACAGCACCGATAGTCTCTGACAAATATTTAGATAGCTCAGACTTGCCAGTACCTGGCAAGCCGCCAAAAATATATAGCAATTTAATTTTCCCTCAGAGATCGAATAAAAAGCCTAACGAGGCTGTAGAATTACTCGTTTTTAATTTATTTTAATTGATGCATTAACCATAGCCCAGTTGCTATTTTGATTCAATCGACAACTGGCTTTCACGTAAAATATAAAAGACGATTTGCTGTTGTTTTAATTGGCGTTTTGGAAGGTCTGACAAGTGTTTGAGTGGCTTATTAAGAGATAAGGGCTTCCCCTAATTAGTGCATCGTGTTTTGCAGCTTTTCTATATTATGAACTAAGCAATGCAGTTGCCGCAGAATGAAGTAAAGGTATTCACTTTCGTTTGACCGCTTAAAATCAACTTAGTCATGTATTTATTGACTGAAACACCCCGTTTAAATTCATACAAAACAGTTGACCATTAAAGTTACGATTGTTTATTTAAGCAGCTACATTTTACGAACGCAATTAATAAAGCTTTCAAACGAACCTGCCAGAAATTCAATATTATCAAAAGTTACTTCCTCACCGTAGTCGACCTCACCATCTTTATTCCAAAAGTACATATTACCAAAGTGAGGTTTTTGTATACCTATACAAATTTGATTCCCAATACCATCATCGGCTATTGGACAAAGAGTCTCGGGAATTGTGTGACTATGAGAACCCCAAGCACACAACAGATCTATACGAGTATCCGACTTACTGACTCCGTAAAAACAATTTATTAAAATCTGGTATTCAGGATCATTCACGCACACATAAGCACTTTCAACTTCAGGGCCACCGCCATTTTGAGCTAATAAAAATTCAATGTATGAATCTGGAAATTGAAGTTCTACTTCTGAGAAGACTATTTCTAGTTGCTCCCTAGTGACCGCAGGATAACTCTTTACTAGTTTTATCATTAGGAGCTTTCAAACCTTTTCAGCACATTGCGTATTCTCATGACTTTGATCACCGATTCTCATCAGCTTTGATCACTTGATTTATCATTTTGTAGAGCCGTTTTTAAATTAGCTTAACTGATCATCATCAGTCAATTTATTTAACTGTTTTC
>NZ_JACJEW010000146.1:0-2329 GCF_014164315.1 Pseudoalteromonas sp. SG44-1 | reverse complement strand
ACTGCAAACTTTGACGAGATTACAGCGATATACACAATATAAATGATGAAAGTAGCATTCCAACAAGCAAGAATTAAAGCACTGGACACATCACGATTAGACAAAATTAAGACTCTGTAATTATTGATGTGTGTAACTATGGGAATGGTGCAGAAGGTTGTTTTTGTTGGTGGGTATTTAGCGAGTTAGCGAGGTTGCGAGTTTGCGAGTTTGCGAGTTTTATCAGAATGAATTTTTAAACGCGGTAGTCAAGTACTTCGTCTCTTTACTTGTAGTGGCTCATATCTGATCTGACACTTTTATTTGCTGGTTTAGATACCATCTGACAGGCCGCTTCAGACAATTTGCGGACGTTCAACTTGTCTTTTAAATTCGAGCCTGTCAGCGATAGCTGTTATTTTACCCATTTACGCTTTTTATTTCAGTATACCGAAGGGTCTTCCCCGTCCCACAACTTTAAATCAGCCAATATCTCAAAGGTTGCATAAGTAAAATCATTTACACTTAGTGACACCGAATTGCACCATTCCAACAACAGACGTTTGGGTGTCTGGTCTTCGAATGTAGCTGGTGCCTGTTCCAACCCAACCACCGTTGTGGAAAAAATAGCGACCATCGGTATTTTGCCCATTGGCGTAGTACCATTTCCCCTCATCGCTCTCTGGCACATTCACATTTGGCTTATTCATTAGCGCAATTAACGCTTTAGGATCTTTGCCCAACTTAGGATCATTAAAGTGATTATCCCATATCAGCATGTCATCTATGGTGCTGAATAAGCCTCCATCACCAATTGTGTGTAAAGCAGTCAAATGATTGCGTTGTTTTCCTGCTTCAGGCGAACGGTATCCGGATGCTCGGTTAGGAATAATCTCTTCGGCGCTATCTGAAAAAAACGTATGATTCATACCAAGGGGCTTAAATATACGCTTATTGGTGAATTCGCGTATCGTCAATCCACTTATTCGTTCAACTAATTTTGCCAGAATGATATACCCGTGATTACTGTATTCCATAGTGGTATCAGGTTCATGTACAAGCGGAAAGTCTTTAATGACAGAATAGTACTCTGAATTTGATACGAACTGTTCACTCCCAATAAAAAAGCCGCTTAAGGAAGACTCACGAAGTGTACTTAGGTGATCTTCAAAATCGCCCAAACCGCTGAAATGTCCGAGTAGTGAGTTGATGGAGATCTTTTTTCCATATTCTTTTAATTCTGGCAAATGCTGGCGAATATCGTCAGTGAGCGCGATGGCGCCATCATCAGCTAACAGCAAAACAGCGAAAGCTGTAAATTGCTTTGATACCGACGCCATTCTGAATAACGATTGACTACTGAGCGGTATTTGGTGTTCAACATTAGCTAGTCCATAGCTCTTTTTGAATATAAACTCTCTGTTCTGAATTATACCTATAGAACATCCAGGCCCATCTGAGCTAATGCTCTTTTCGGCAATAGCGTCCATTCTTTTTTCTAAAAGCATTATCTGATTATTTTGTGCAACAGCTTTACCTGAATTTAGTAGTAGGCCAATAGTGAGCGCCTGAACTAATCTGTGCATGAGTTATCCCTATCTAATTGTTTTCGTGTAAAAACGTTTGCTTTCCATGTGAACTGATATGTGAGATAAATTAGCATTTCAGATTTTTCGTATCACACTATCAATGTTTTCAGCTGTATAACTGTACACTGTATTTGTATGATAGAGAATGCGAAATATCCGCTTCACGTACACAAGAGACTGTCAGATTTGATATAACTCTACCTGTGAAAGTGTCAGGTTAAATGGCGACTAATCCACTTTACTCCCACTAACATTACCTGTACTAGCTCAGACTTTACCCTCGCTAGCTACCCCTCCCTAACAGCTCAGCTTTTACTTATCACTTTAATTAATCCGCCCAGCATTTTAGATAATTCGGTTGTTTCATTGATCCACTGAAATGCCGTATTCGAATCGATTTCTCCTATTTCCATAGATATATAAAGTTGAGACCTCAATTCACCACAACTGCCTTTGGCGTAATACAAAAAACGAAGACATTCTTTCATAGCCTTCCGCTATATTCGATGATATTGACAAGCTAGAACGGGTTATTTGATCTTTTAAACCTCGCTCATGACTTGATTTAAAGTGTTTAAATACAGCTACTGATAGTGCCGCTGATCGTTTCCATACGTCTAGTCGCTCAAAATTCATAATATCAATTATTCAGTGTTTTATATATTTATAGTACAAAAAATCAAAAAACAACATTAAAGGTACAACTTTACCCTAGCTAACTTTACCCTTGCTAACTTTACCCTCGCTAACTTTCCCCTCGC
>NZ_JACJEW010000145.1:0-2354 GCF_014164315.1 Pseudoalteromonas sp. SG44-1 | reverse complement strand
CTGATTTCCACAGAATGTCCGGTTTTCTCACCGTAGAGTTTTAAATTGCCCCAGGCATTACGCGCTATAACATAATAAATATCATCTTGCTCAAACGGGGTGTCTTCTAAAAATCGGTCAAGAATGTCTTGATAATCCGCTGGATTTGTCAGCCAAAATAAACCATCGGCAAAGCCGCTAAAACCGAGTATTTGCCAGTATTCAAGTAGCTGGTCAGGCAGTTTCCCTCGATACGCTTCTATATCAGCGGTAGTCGCGGGTACAATTGTTGTTGGTTGGCCAAACTCGCTTAAAAAAAAGGCTAAATCGTCATCATTCGTTTCTATCATGGGTTCTCTACTTTTTATTTAACGGGCAGCGCTCAAGTTGAATGTTCAACTTAGCATCTGGGCCATGTTTTTTAAATGCGTTTTCAACTTGCTCATCCATTAACTGCACGCGTGTTTTATCCCCTTTTTTACTTCCTATAGGTGCTTTAGCCCACTGCGGACCTAAAGAGCCGTTGCAATGGTCGTTACCATGTTGAAGCGAGCGGAATGAGAGTGCATAACTAACAGCTAAATGGTGTCTGTGGATGTGTTGTGCAGGCACGCAAAAATGTATGGCTAAACACTAATCTTAAACGATTCTAGCGCTCAGCCTTACAACATCCATGTTGTTAAAAAGCGGGGTTATTTTTACTTGAATTCAAGTTATCAATGAGTACATTTACTGCGCTGTGATTACTTCATGAACGGTATTTTCACGCTCAAAATTGAGATTAAATTGGCCTTGGCGATTAATGGTAAAAATGGCGCGCGTCCAGTTTTCTGGTTGGTGTTTAGTGGCATTCACAAATAGGGTGTTGAATAAATCGACTATCTCGTCTGTCACGGTAATCGGCTGTTCGCTTGTATCAGCAGCAGTTTGATAATGATCTTTGCATTCAAGCTCGCTTTCATCTTCGCAGTTTAAAATAAGTTGTGCTTCAAGCCACGGCTCTTTTATTTGCTGATAAAGGTACTGACCTAGGTGATGCGAGATGTTTTTAATATTTGGTTGCATATGCTGTCCTTAGCGTTGTTTGATTTATTCAAAAATATTTGCTGTTTTAAGTAAAGAGCTTATCGCCAAAGTTAAAGTCGGGAAACTTTCTAGCTCTTCCCACGTGAAAGAGTCTACAATCTGAAATTGATTTACCTCTAAGTGATAAACCACCCTTGAGCTGCTTTCATCACAAAAAGCGACGAAATTACGTAAAGATTCTTCTACATGAAATTCTTGATTGGCTTCAATAATTCCAGCTAAGTAATATGGTTCATTTTGTTCTTTAGCACTATAGAGATTTAATCCATTTATAGAAAAGCCATTTGATATTTTTAATAGATCTAAAAATTCACTTGGAGGTTGAAACTTGAAGGCTTTGGTGAAATACGCACTAAAAGCCTTTACCTCATCCAAACTGATAGGCGTTAGAAAAAAACCTTCGCCAAAGTGAGTTTGCTCTTCTGAGTTTTTCTCTATCAGGTAATTAATTAATTCATTTACATTTTTCATAGTTACCTCGGATATACATTCCCTTTTGGAAATGGCCACTCTGTTGATTTTACATCACCAATTTCTAGCCCATTAGTAGCTCTTTTTTGAAAAGTCGTGAAAGCTGAGTGCTCTGGGCTATTTCTGATGAGTACTAAGTTGCTAAAGTCATTTGTTCCACCATCATCTAAAGGAAGTTTATGGTGAACTTGCCAGCCATTTGGTACACGTCCTGCCTTTAATTTTGCTATATCACTTGAAGAAACACCAAGTTTATCTAATTGGGATAATATATCTTTATTATCAGATAATTCTTCAAGAAATTTTTTGCGAACACCATTATCAAACTTACTTCGCAAAGCTTTGTACTCAGCTCGATCACGCTTTAAGTAATCAATCTTTTTAAATTCTACATTTTTGAGGACTAAATTTTTCCCTTTGTATGAACCAATAAACTCACCTTTAGCCCCCTTTAAATCATTCCCTTTCGGCGGCTCAAGCTCATTGGCAACGGTTTTCTTCGGTTTGCCCACTACACCTGTACTTGCCGGTGGCTCAAACTCATCGAGGGCTTTGTTTACGCGATTGCCAATTTCATTTGCGGCGTTTCTTACGCCTTGGTCTATTTGCGGGGTGACTTCATCAAGTTGTTTGACCATGGCTTGCATGCCGTCAATGGCCGAGTCTGGCAGTAGGAGGTCGTATTTCCAGCTAGTTGAAATATCTTGCAAGGTATCTCTAAAGCTTTTAATAATTGCTTTGACTTCACTGGCGGCTTGTTTGCCTAAGTCTTGCCAGTTTATTTTACGTAAATACTGAACAGGGTCGCCTTTGCCTAC
>NZ_JACJEW010000144.1:0-2365 GCF_014164315.1 Pseudoalteromonas sp. SG44-1 | reverse complement strand
GTAAGCGTCTAGCAAAATGCACCTGCCAGTAACTCGTCAAAATGATTAAGCTATTTCCGAATTTCAATGAGGAGATAGCCATGAGAAAAACACGTAGCCTTGAACAGTGGCGCAGTATTATCGAAGAACAACAAGCCAGTGATTTAACTATTACTGAGTTTTGCCAGCAACATGCTTTATCAAAAACAACGTTTTATGCTGCACGAAGTAAGCTTAATGCTTCATCCAGTCGTTTTGTTCAAGCAAAAGTCACTAAACACGTCGCCCCCACCGAACAGCAACAGCCGATCACGCTTGCTATCGGCAGCGTAAAAATTAGCTTACCACCCACAATGCCTGTCGCTTATTTGAGTCAATTATTACGTGAGCTTGCCTTATGAAAATGTTTGTTGAACCCGCGCGTATTTACTTGCATCGTGACGCCGTGGATTTTCGAAAGTCCATTGATGGTCTGGTCGCACTCGTTGAAAGCGAGCTTGAACGTGACGCTTACACTGGCGCATTATTTTTGTTCTGCAATAAAGCGAAGGATAAACTCAAGCTGGTTTACTGGGATAAAACGGGGTTTGCTTTGTGGTACAAGCGATTAGAAAAACAAAAGTTCAAATGGCCAAGCAAAGTCAGTTTGCAAGAATTTGAACTCAGTCCGGGGCAATTGGATTGGTTGTTGTCGGGATATGATGTGCTTGGTCATGAAGAATTACAGTATCAGTCTATGATCTAATTGATCATATTCACAGTAAACGATCGTTGCCACACAGTCCGTTTTATCTTTGCGTCAAGCAAGAAAACAACGTCAAATTCTGCTAAATTGCGAACATGAAAATTGATGCACTCTCACTTCCTGACGACCCAGAACAACTCAAGCGCATGCTGCTTGAGTTGCAACAGCTTATGGATGAAAAGTTGGCTGAAAAAGATGCGCAAATTCATGAATTGCTGCAAGCTTATAACGCGAAACTAGCCAAAGAGTACGCGAAGAAATCTGAAAAGATGCCGGGTGCTGGAGAGCTCTTCAATGAAGCAGAAGACATTCTTGATGAACATGATAAAGCGCTATTGGCCACATCGCCCTTAGTAAAGACAGAAAAAGCCAAACCGAAACGCCGGCCACTGCCAGCGCAGTTGCCGCGAATTGAGGTGGTTGTTGACCTCGAAGAGGATGACAAAATGTGTGATTGCTGTCAAAGCTCACTACATAAAATGGGTGAAAGCAGCAGTGAAGCACTCGAGTTTGTGCCAGCGCATATCAAAGTCATCAAAACCATTCGCCCTAAATATACGTGCCGTCACTGTGAGCGTGAAAGCATTGAAAGTGTGGTGAAAACCGCAAAAATGCCCGCAACAGTCATTCCAAAAAGTATCGCCACGCCTAGTTTGCTGAGCCAAATAATCACCTGTAAATACCAGCTTGGTTTACCGCTTTATCGCCAAGAAACGCTATTTGCTGATATCGGTATTGAGTTGAGTCGGCAAACCATGTCGAGCTGGATGTTACGCTGCGCTGAACTATTATCCCCCTTGTATCAACGCTTAAAAGACGTGTTGTTATCTCAAGCGGTAATTCATGGCGATGAAACCTCGTTAAATGTTATTAACGCAGAGAAATCAACCAGCTATATGTGGCTGTATTGTTGTGGGGATGATAGGCTGGGAAAAGGCACCAATATAGTCCTGTTTGATTACCATAACAGTCGTGCAGGACACTGTGCGGTTGATTTTCTTGACGGTTATCAAGGTTATATGCACGTTGACGGCTATAAAGCCTACGAGCAAACAAAGGCAACACTGGTTGCGTGCTTAGCCCATATACGCCGAAAATTCATCGAGGCCAAAGGCAATAATAAAAAAACCGTTAAAGCGGATGTGGCACTTAACCTTATTCGCAAGCTCTACGGTATTGAGCAAGCCATCAAAGGTAAAGCGGCCGATGAAAAATTCACCGTTAGGCAGCAAAAAGCCAAACCAATCGTTGATGAATTGTATCAATGGTTACTCAAACACAAAGATAAAACCCCTCCCCAAATGGCGCTAGGTAAAGCAATTACCTATGCGATAAATCAGTTTGAGAAATTCAGGCGTTACCTCGATGATGGCAGGCTCAGTATTGATAATAACCGTGCAGAGCGAGCCATAAAACCGTTTGTAATAGGACGAAAAAACTGGTTATTCTCAAATACCTGCAATGGTGCACATGCCAGCGCCATACTCTATAGTCTTGTTGAAACAGCAAAGGCTAATGACCTTGTGGTGCATAACTATATATCAACATGCTTACAGTACCTTGCTGAGCAGCCAGATAACCTTGAGCCACTGCTACCTTGGAACATTAAACAAAGCTAGGTGTCGTTAGCTATACGCTTAC
>NZ_JACJEW010000143.1:0-2436 GCF_014164315.1 Pseudoalteromonas sp. SG44-1 | reverse complement strand
GGTGCTAGGTGCTAGGTGCTAGGTGCTAGGTGCTAGGTGCTAGGTCAAAGTTTAAAAACTAAGGCAGAAAAAATCAACCAAGTTAGCTTGGTTTAAACCGGTTAAGTTGCATAAGCTGAAGTAACAAATATCTGTTCTAACACTTTTAACTAATAATTAGAGTTGGCTGGCAGGCTGCTATGAGCGATAATCGGACACTGAAAAAATTAAATTTATTCATGTGTTTTGAGTAGAAACCTAATTTTGTCCAATAACATTATTAAACGCCGTTTTGGGGCAAAATAACATGCATGATTCCTAGCTGTTTTAATTACTTGTTTACAAAAGTAATTATTGGTGAAATTATCAGGGTATGTAATATACGCCGTTTTGATGTGTTATAAACCACCAAAATGGTGTTCAATAAGCTGCTAGCTCACCAAGGTAAGTGTAAACATCTATGGATTTATTTGAAGATATAGGCTTGTCAGGTAAACAACATAAAAACTTTGTTAATATACTTAAGCAGTCTATGAAAGCTGATAGAGCAGAGCTCTTAAAATGGTGTAATGGTTTTCCTGATAGAGACAATAAACTTGTTACTGAATTTCAAACGACATTCAATTCAAGCTTTTGGGAAATATATTTATATGCCCTATTTAAAGAAATAGATTTCAAAATGGACTGGTCTTATTCAAGACCTGACTTTTTGCTTGAATATAAAGGTAACAATGTTGTCGTAGAGGCAACCATATCTGAATCAGCAGTTGGTAAAACTCCTGAGTGGGAAAAAGATTTATCGAAAGGTATTCCAGATAGGTTCAAAGACATGAATATGGATTCTATTATTCGCCTGTCAAATTCGATAAATAAGAAGTACATAAAGTATAAAAGTTCATATTCTAAGCTAGAACATGTACGTCCCAATCCATTTGTTTTGGCTGTAGCTCCATTTGAACAGCCTCATTTTAACCTTCAATGTGAAGTGCCAATTATGGCTTTATTATATGATTTTTACGTAGACGAAGATGCATATAACGATGCGCCTCATTTATTCCCAAATGGTCCTCCTGATGTGAGGCTCGGTTGGGTCGAAAAAGATAATGGTACTGAGATCCCACTTGGCTTATTCGAAAGTGATGATTACTCTGAAATTAGTGCAATTATTTTAAGTACAACTGCCACATGGGGTAAAATTGAAGCTATGTCAGGTAATTGCGAAATTCAACGCGCAGTGTCCTCGGTATGGTGGTCTGAGGTTGATAATAAACCTATTCAGAGGCATTCAATGACAAACCAAAATAAAGAGAATGTTAGAGATGGTTTATACGTTTTTCATAATCCTTATGCTAAGAAACCAATAGACCCTGATATGTTCAAACTAGATGGTGTGACTCAGGTTTTTGTTGATTCTGATACAAAGCGTATTACGAAAGAAAGAAATGGATTTTGCCTTATGCATCGGCAAACAATAAACTTTGTATCTGAGAGCTAAAAAGCGCTTTAAATACAACAAAAACAGTTGGTTAGATTTCGCCTTGTTCCACATTATAACCTACAATTTTTGTCTGCTTAAGCGGGCGTTTATGCTGCTATGGAAAGTCGGGGTAAATTAAATTGAGCAAAGTATTACGCATTTTATCTATTGTATTTGCTTCTCTAAGTCTAATTAGCTTATTTCAACACGTGTTTGATGTTGGATTTGTTTCTATTTTTTCAGATTTAATTGAGTATTATCGAAATGCCTCACAACAACTGTTTAGCATTTTTGAGTTTTTATTTACATTTAATATACCTCAAGCATTAAAAGACCTTTGGTTGCTTTCGTTTATTGGGGCTGGTGCATATATAAAAACTCCTAACATAGAAAATAGCCGCTTACTTCGTAACTTTGAAATATCTCAAGAGAATAAGTATTGGAAACCAATTTTTTTCTTACTAATGGGGGGCGCATTTATAGGCGCTGGCATATTACTTTCTATATTTAATCCATTAATATATACCGACTCTATGTCTGAAGAACCGCAGGTTTTAATGCGTGGTGCAGCTAGAAACGGTTTTATTGTCATTATTGGGGTTTGCGCTTTCTTTGTGTTAAATGCATATGCTCCTTCAGTGTAAAAGCAGCATAACAAGAGACTAAGATTACGACAGTCCGCTTATGGCACAGACTGTGTAAAAACTAATTTTTAATAAATTGTCTTGAGTATGTTCTTAGTTTGAAACCATCTAAGATGGTTGCGATCGATTTTTTCTCAGTATCACAATTTTCTCCGCGCGAGCGAAACTGCTATGGCAACGCTACTCTAATCGCTTTACTTAGACCATTAACTGTAAGCGTATAGCTAACGACACCTAGCTTTGTTTAATGTTCCAAGGTAGCAGTGGCTCAAGGTTATCTGGCTGCTCAGCAAGGTACTGTAAGCATGTTGATATATAGTTATGCACCACAAGGTC
>NZ_JACJEW010000142.1:0-2459 GCF_014164315.1 Pseudoalteromonas sp. SG44-1 | reverse complement strand
ATTACCCCAGTGAACGACCTCCCTGAGGTACAAGCTATCAGCTTAAGTGTGGATGAAGACACCGCATCAGCAGTGACCAATGTGCGTTCACTGGCCAGTGATGTGGAAGACACCATCCCAACGGGCACGATTAACTTAGTCAGAGCGCCAAGCTCAGGGCAAGTGGTGTTTGACCAAGCCGCGGGCACCTTTGTGTATACCCCAGATGCGAACGTTACAGGGCAAGACAGTTTCACCTACACCATTACCGACAGCGAAGGCGGTGTGTCACTGCCAGGAACCGTTACGGTAAATATAGGTGCGGTGAATGACCGTCCAGTTGTTGCTAATGATGCAGTGACGACTGATGAAGATACCGCAACAACGTTAGCTATTTTAGCAAACGACTCAGACGTAGAAGACAGTGGCTTTAATGCTGCCAACGTAAGCCTTGAAAACCAAGGCACGGGGGCGGGCATGTACGACTTTGCGACAGTCAGTGTTAACCTCGATGGTAGTTTAGCTATCGTGCCAAGCCAAGATGTGAATGGGGTATTTAGTTTCACCTACACATTAACAGACAGCGAAGGCTTAAGCTCAACCCCAGCGACCGTCACACTGACCATTAATGCCGTGAACGATGCACCAGTGGCGCTAGATAACACCGCCCAACTGCAAGAAGAAGGTTCATTTGAAGTTAACGTATTGGGTAACGACAGTGATGTTGATATCGGCGACAGCTTAGATGTGAGCAGTGTGACGGTTGTCAGTGCACCAAGCAATGGGCAAACTCAAGTAACCGCAACGGGGGCAATCATTTACACCGCCAATGCAGATTACTATGGTGACGACAGCTTTACTTACACAGTTAAAGACAGCAATGGCGAGGTATCTAACCTTGCTACTGTCACCATGACTGTAAACCCAGTCAATGATGCGCCGGTGGCACAAACGCAAACCCTTAACCTTGATGAAGATGCAAGCTTATTGATCACATTGCTTGCGACAGACATCGAAAATGACAGCTTAACTTATCGTATCGATACTGATGTTGCACACGGAACGCTAGTTCAACAAAGCAGTGATAGTTGGTTGTATACACCTGCGGCAGATTATAACGGCAGTGATAGTTTCACGTTTGTAGCCAATGATGGTGCGTTAGATTCAGCTCCTGTTAGTGTTAACTTAACCGTTAATGCTGTAAATGATGCCCCAGTTGCCAGTGCAGAGGCGGTGTCAGTAAATGAAGATACGCTACTGACGGTCAACCTTGCCGCCAGCGATATCGAAGGCGATACCTTAACGTATCAAATCAGCAGTCAGCCACAAAATGGCCGTGTTACATTGACTGGCTCGCAAGCAATATACCAAGGTGAGAGTGACTTCTTTGGCACCGATAGCTTCAGCTTTGTTGCTAACGATGGTAGCGTGGATTCAGCACCAGCGGTGATCACAGTGACCGTGAGCAGTGTTAATGATGTGCCAGTGATCAGCGGTTCACCGACTGTGTCAGTGAGCGAGAAAATCGCTTATAGTTTTGCGCCAACGGCAACTGACACCGAGGGCGATAACTTAACCTTTAGCATCAGTAATAAACCAAGTTGGTTGAGTTTTGATAGCAGTACCGGGTTGCTCAGTGGTACTGCTGGTAACAGCGATGTGGGTGTGTACAGTAATATTGTGATCAGTGTCAGCGATGGCATGGATACGGTAAGCTTACCGGCATTTAACTTAACGGTGATCAACGTCAATGACGCACCAACAATTGGTGGTGTTCCTGCATTAAATGTTGATCAAGATACGTCTTATAGCTTTACCCCAACAGCCAGCGATATTGATGGCGACAGCTTAACCTTTAGTATTAGCAACAAGCCGAGCTGGGCAAACTTTGATAGCAGCACTGGGCAGTTGTCAGGTACGCCAAGTAATGATGATGTCGGCGTAAATAACAACATTATTATTTCAGTATCAGACGGCGCGATTACTACAGCACTGAGTAGCTTTAATCTCACAGTTAAAAACGTTAACGATGCACCGACAATCAGTGGTACACCGAACACCACGGTAAGCGAAGACAGTCAGTATCAGTTTACGCCATCAGTGCGTGATATTGATGGTGATAGCCTCAGTTTCAGCATCATTAATAAGCCAAGTTGGGCAAGCTTTGACACCAGTACGGGCGAATTAGCGGGCACGCCACAGAACGAGGATGTGGGCAGCTACGCGGCTATTACTATCAGTGTTAACGATGGCACAGATAGCGCCAGTTTAACGCCATTTACATTAGAGGTTACCAACACCAACGATGCGCCGGTAGGGCAAAACTTCGCGTTTAACCTCGATGAAGCCGCGACTTTAACCGTGGCACTTGCAAACGGGTTATTAAGTAACGCCAGCGATGATGATGCAGGCGACACACTCAGCGCAGAGCTGGTCAGTCAACCACAATTTGGTAGTGTCAGCTTAAACAGTGATGGTAG
>NZ_JACJEW010000141.1:0-2471 GCF_014164315.1 Pseudoalteromonas sp. SG44-1 | reverse complement strand
CAAGAAAAGAACCCTGGCTTTTCACCTGCTTTGTAATATTCGATTGGTAAGCCATAAATACTATTAAACCCTTGAATTGTTGGTTGACCTTTACCACTGGGGTACACCGTGGCTTCTAGTTTGAGTTCTATCTGGTCGCCTGGCTGCAAACCAAATTCAGTCAAGAATGCATTGTAATTTATTTCTGCTTGCCACCCTGTTCGTGCAGGCTGAAGCATCCATATCGCATCTACTAATATGGGGGAATTAAGGGGGATTTGTTTAAATACTCTGTGCTTTGTGTAACGTGACATTCTACGTTGTATCATTTCTGCATACTTTTTAGCTGCTTCAATATTATAACCACGAGAGAAATTTAAGATGACACCCATCTTAACTATTCAAACTGAATGTCGTTTTTATTGTTCAATTTGCGCGGCGTAAAGCCGCGCCTACGCAAATTTAAATGGCTGTTTTCTTCACCGTTTATTATGTCGCCATGTTAGCCAGCAACGTGCCAATAAACCTAGACAGCATTTATGCTGCCTAGGTTTGAATTCCTTTTCTGATTGTTAAAGAGCAATAACTTTTAAACACCCGCAATAATTTGCATTGCAAGGGTTTTCATCAGTCGTTTCCAATACGGTGTGTTGTCTGGTTTGTTTAGGCTTTCATCTATTGGCCACTTTTCCCAGGGTTTGGTGATTTCTTTATTTGCCCAGCGTTTAGGATTGGTGATAGCGCCGTCAAAGTTAAAGCGGTAAATATCAGCATCAAGCTGTTCTTCTATTTGCTTCATCTGCTTGTAGCTCATTAAACGCCAGTACTTTTCAGGGCGGTTATTTTGCTTATCAAACTCATGTGTTACCGGGTCTAAATGACGAAATGGCTCGATTTCTGGTGAATCAACGAGCCGTTTACTTAAGTCCATAAAGCGCACTACGCGCTCCCATGTATACTTACAGTAGTTTGGGTTTTGTGGGTTGTCTTTAACCCGTATTTCACTAAATGCACCATGGTGGTTTTCATAATCTTTATGGGCAATATACATAGCATGGGTCACACCATGGCCCTGTGAATGGTTCGCTTTAGCGTAAAATGCCTCGATATCTGAGAACGGAAAAGTCGAATGGCCATGCTCATTTTTTTCGGCATTATCAACCGACCACGTAAAGTTCACTGTTTGGTTTTGACGGTCAAAATATACTTCACGTTTAGGTAGAATATAACGCGCTAATATAGGGCTGAAGTTTAAGAAAAAAAGATTAAAACCGATTGCAGGTAATACAAACCAAAATGGAAAGTCTTCTGGTGTTGATGTAAATTGTGAATAAAACCATACCCCAAAAAATATAACTGAGACAATTGAACCTGTTACTCCCAAAAGAATAGGTCCCAATACTAACCCTAACGTCCAATCTGCTGCATTATGAAAACCCAAGTAGCGGCCTTCATTATCCAAGCTTTGAGGCTGTACTTTTTTATTATCCTCTTTTTCTAATAAAAATCGGACAATCATTAACCCTTTAGGTGAACTATATTCATACTTTTTTGAGGAAATATAGTGTTTAAAGTTCTGAGAGTTCTCTATTGCTCTTGCATTTAGTTTTGCAAATTTATATGAAATTGACATGAATATCCTTTTGCCCACTCAAGCAGCTATTTACTGCTTGAGCTAAATCCTATTTATTTCTTTGTTTAACTACAAATCAATCATTAAAAATGAAGTGAATTTTTGCCACAACGTTTTGCCAAATTTAATCTCGCTTTCAGCTTTTATATTATCCGCATATTTCCATGGGAATTTAAATATATCCGGCGGTGTTAGCTTTCTGATAGGTTTACCCGTCAATAAGTTATTGAGCTGTTCTTCATCATTAAATTCTTTTCTAAGTTCATCATCCGCTTTAGACATTTCTTTTAAAAATGACTTATCAACCCGATACCAAAAGTACTTAGGGCGGCCATTCGCTTTATCAAATTCAGCGGTGGTTTTATCAAACTCACGGTAATATTCAAATTGCGGAATATCAGCTAAAGGTTGAGTAACATCCATAAAGTTTTGTAATAATTCCCAATGTACAAATGCAGAGCTAATTAAATTAGCACCTGTCCACGCATAAAAAACGTCTTTTTTAAAATGTAATAGTGTAAATCCCCTAAATGGAAAGCCGCTTTGAGGGTTGTTCTGGACTTTATAGTGAGCATTAAACTCTTCAAATGGAAGTTTATTAATTACTTCGGTACTGTCATTTTGAGATAGCCAGACAAGGCCCGTAGTTCTCTCAAAATTCATTCTTGAATGCATAACTATTTTTCTTATTAACGTCCAGATAGTTAAGTTAAATAATTTAGATCCTCCCCATATGCATATTCTCACCAGCTTTGATCACCCAATGGCATTAACTTTGATCGCTTATTCTCATTAAGCTTTGATCACGAAAATCACGCGATAATGATCACTTTTGTGTTCTTAATGATTTTGCCGATCA
>NZ_JACJEW010000140.1:0-2472 GCF_014164315.1 Pseudoalteromonas sp. SG44-1 | reverse complement strand
ACAGGGACATCGGATCTAGCCAATAGTGACATTGCGATTACCTTTACGGATGGCAATGGCAGCCATACGGTGACAGTACAAACCAATGCTAGCGGTAATTGGAGTGCAGAAGCCACGCAGCCGCTTATCGATGGTGCGTACACAGTGACTGCCAGTCTCACTGATGCCGCAGGTAATACCGGCAACGCCAGTGACAATGGCGTGGTGGATACAATTCCACCAGAGCTTGCGTTTGTGCCCACCTTCCTATTAGGACAGTTAGTGTCTCTCAGCGGTACCTCCGATTTACCTGCTGGTAGTACTATCACCATCACTGAAAATCTCATTGGTGGCGATATAGGCGCAACCTATACCACTACAACTGACGCCAATGGCGACTGGACGCTTGTGGGCTTAACCATTCCACTGCTAACAGTGGCCTCTGTGACTGCCAGTGCCAGTGATGAAGCAGGTAATGTGCGCACGATCACTTCGACTGATTTTGATGGTACGCCACCGACGCTCACGGTGAGCGTCGATACATTGAGCAATGACAACACCCCAGCCATTAGTGGGACCACTGATGCGGGTCAAGGGACTGCAGTGACGGTGGTTGTTACTGATAAAGATGGCAACACGCAAACACTCACGGCCACCGTGGATGCCAATGGTGATTGGGTAATTAGCCCGACAACCCCGCTGCCTGATGGTGCGTTTAGTGTTGATGTCAGTGTCCTTGATGGTGTTGGCAACGAAACCACCGACTCAATTAGTGGTGTGATTGATACCACCGCGCCGAGTCTTACAGTGCAAGGCGTGGGTGATGGCAGTGACGTCACCCCGGTATTCAGTGGCACCAGCAATGAAATCGGTGGCACAGTGACCTTAGTGGTCACCGATGCCAACGGGGTTGAACAAACCCTGAGCGCGACAGTACAAAGCAATGGTCAATGGTCAGTCGAAGTACCGAACGGCCTGAGCGAGGGCGATTACACCGTCAATGCCGTCATTACCGATGCGGCGGGAAATGATACTCAAGTGGCCTTAACAGGCAATATTGATACCTCAGTGCCTGTTGTTATGGTTAATGATAATGGCCTTGGAAACAATGCGACACCAACGATTACGGGTACCTCAACCGAGCCGGCGGGCACCGTTGTCAGCATCAGTATCGTGGATGTCAATGGCGATAGTTATGGATTAAGTGCCACCGTCCTCGCTGATGGTTCATGGCAAGTAACAGCACCAAGCTTACCGGATGGCAGTTATACAGTGACCGCCAGTATTACCGATGCGGCAGGCAATACCGGCAGTGACACCGGCACTGGCAGTGTGGATACCTTAGATCCGTTGATCAGCATTAATAACTTGGGTGCAATTAATGATGACACGCCAACGCTCAGTGGCACCTCATCAGAGCCACAAGGAACGGTGATAAACCTCACTGTCACCGACAGCGGTGGGACAGTTACCACACTCAGTGCCACGGTTGATGTCAATGGTGACTGGGCAGTTACCGCCCCAGTTTTAGCCGATGATGATTATACGGTGGTTGCGAGCGTCAGTGATGCGGCGGGCAATAGCAACAGTGCCACCGATACCTTCACACTCAATACCTTAGCGCCAAGTATTACCATCAATGCGATTGGTGAAACCAATGACACCACACCGACCATTAACGGCAGCAGTGATGCGCCAGATGGCAGTGTTGTCACTGTGGTGATAAATGATGGAATTAATCCAGCAGAGACTATTCAAACCACCGTAACCGGCGGCACGTGGAGTGTCACGGCCAGTAGTGATTTAGCGGAGGGTGACTTTACGGTGACCGCCACCGTTGAAGATGCCGTGGGTAATCAAGGCACGGCCACAGTTACTGGGATTATCGACACCACCATGCCGGATATCAGCATTAATCCGCCAGCCGACACGAATGACACCACGCCTACTATCAGCGGCACGGCCAGTGCGCCACAAGGCAGCATTGTCACCTTAGTATTTAATGATGCGGCAGGCAACTCACACACAGTCACCACGCAAATGACACCATCAGGCACCTGGTCAGTGCCTGCGCTGGAGGTATTGGCTGAAGGCGAATACACAGTCACTGCGAGTGTCTCAGATCAAGCGGGCAATCCAGCCAGCGCCAGTGTCACCGGGGTGATTGATGTAACGGCTCCAATGCTCAGTGTGGATGCACTGGCAGACAGCAGTGATGTGACCCCCCTTATTAGTGGCCAAAGTAGTGGTGTGCCAGCAGGCACACAAGTAACGATTGAAATCATCGCTGCAAATGGCGCAGTACAAAGCGCGACAGCCCTAACGGATGGCGCAGGAAATTGGTCGGTGGAGGTCAGTAACGCGCTCGTCGAAGGCGAGTACACAGTGAATGTCAGTGTGACAGACTCCGCAGGCAATACCGGCACCGATAGCGAAACTGGGGTGATAGACACAACAGCGCCGAGCGTCACTATCGATGCACCGGCGTTGACC